>DAHUZM010000052.1 GCA_027306525.1 Acidimicrobiaceae bacterium | reverse complement strand
TTCTTCGGGCATGCCGCTCGTGCTGCGACTCGGCTCGGCGTTTGCGCGCTCGAGGGTGGCCGCGGGCGGGATCATCGTCGAGGTGATGCCCTGGTCGAAAGGAGATGGTGGAGCAAGCGAGCTCGGGTTCCGCTGCACGCTCGATGACGGGACGGGACGGATCGACCTGCTGTTTCTCGGCCGCGATCACGTGCCCGGTTTCCTTCCCGGTGCACGCTGCCATGTCGAAGGGACAGCAAGAATGGATCACGGCCGTCTCGCGATCTGGAATCCCCTCTATCGGCTCGGCCCTGATCGGTCGGGACCGGCCTCCGGCTCCGCCGATGACTGAGCGTGCCACGGCATACCCCGAAGACATCGAGCCTGCGGGCAGGTTCCGTGTGTACCTGGGAGCAGCTGCCGGCGTCGGGAAGACCTACGCGATGCTCTCAGAGGGAATCCGGCGCCATGACCGTGGCACCGATGTAGCGATCGGCTTCGTGGAATCCCATGGCCGACCCCAGACCGAGGCCATGACCAAAGGGCTCGAGGTAATCGCTCGCAAGTCTGTCCAGTACCGGGGAACCTCCTTCGAGGAGATGGACGTCGAGGCGGTGCTCGCACGGCGTCCGGCCGTCGCGTTGATCGACGAGCTCGCCCACACCAATGTGCCCGGATCGGGCCCGCACGCCAAACGCTGGGAGGACGTGCTCGAGATCCTCGACGCCGGCATCGACGTCATCACCACCGTCAACATCCAGCACCTCGAGTCGATTGCAGATGCGGTGGAGCGCATCACGGGGGTGACGATCGGAGAGCGGGTCCCCGACTGGGTCGTCCGCAAGGCCGATCAGATCGAACTGGTCGACTCGTCTCCCGAACAGCTCCGCCGCCGCATGCTGCACGGAAACATCTACCCGGCCGAGAAGGTCCCCCAGGCGCTGAGCAACTTCTTCCGGACCGACAACCTGATCGCTTTGCGCGAGCTTGCCTTACGCTTCCTCGCCGACGAGACCGAAGAGGAGCTCCTCGAGCACCTGGCTCGCTACCAGACCAAGGTCCTGTGGGAGACGAGTGAACGCTTCCTGGTCGCCGTGATCACTGCACCGGGAACGGAGGCCATCATTCGCCGTGCGTCGCGGATGGCCGCTCGGACCAAGGCCGAACTCCATGCGGTGCACGTGCACGTGCACGACAGCGTGCGCTCGGATTCGGCATCGCTCGAGGGCCTCCGACAGCTATGTAGCGACGTGGGCGCCGATTGGATCGAGCTCGAGTCCGACGACCCGGCGGTTGCCATCATCGATTTCGCGAAGCAGCACCAGATCACGCAGATCGTGGTCGGGTCCAGTCAGCGGGGCCGGCTCCAGGAGCTCTTCCGTGGCGGTTCGATCGTTCGCAAGGTGTCGCGGGGTGCGGCGGACGCCGGCATCGACGTGCACATCATCGCCAGGCGCCACGTCGAGCACGCGGAGCCCGGCATCCCGAGCGATGCGCTCGGCTCGAAGGAGTCGTGACTTCCTAGCAGTCGTCGAGCTCGCGCACCATGGCATAGAGCTGAGCGAGCCGGTCGGCCCCCAACCGCTCGGCCATCGCTGCGTCGACCGTCCCCGTTGCGGCCTCGATGACCTCGAGGGCGTGCCTTCCCCTCGCCGTCAGCTCGAGGAGCCTGCGTCGCCGGTCCGAGGGACAAGGGAGTCGTTCGACGTATCCACCATCGACGAGCAGGTCTACGAGCTGGGCGACCGCCTGCTTGGAGACGCTCATCCGCTGGACGAGGTCGCGAGCGCTCGAGGCCGGGATCGCGAGGGCGGTGAGCGCCCAGACCGCGGCCTGTGGAATATCGGCCATGCCAGCGGCGGCGAGAGCGTCGCGCACCGGCTGGCGATAGCGACGGATCACGCGGCGAAGCATCCAGGGAAGCGCCGCCTGGTCGGAGACCGATGGCCGCACGATCGCGTCGCGGGAGGGGGGCACCGGGGGGAATTTAGTCAGTGCTCAAGTCGGTCAGGTTTGTTGACTAACCCTGCCGACCTCTGCCACGCTGACACCGTGACCGGTCGATGGGTGGGGCACGTGTCGGGACTCGGTGCTGCGGTCCTCGTGGCGTCCCTTCTCTTCACGGGGACCTCGGGTCTTCGGGCGTCAGGGGCGAGCCGAGCGCGCGCCGACGCGAGCGGCGTCACCTGGGTGTGCCGGCCCGGGATGGCGAACGATCCCTGCCTTGCCCCCGAGGATGCGATTTCGGTGTCGGCGAGCGGGGCGAGGACCGTCCTGCGTGCGTCGGCTGCCACACATTCGGGTTTCGACTGCTTCTACGTGTACCCGACCGTCACCGCCTCGGCTGCGACCTCGAACAGCGGCCTCGCGGTCTCCTCGGCCGAGGTCGCGACCGCAATCGCACAGGCGTCACGCTTCTCGCAGGTCTGCAGGGTCTTCGCGCCCACCTACCGTCAACGCACGGCGGCCTCCCTGGCCAAGGGTCTCGGCAACGATCCCACGGCCGATCTTGTCTCCTACGACAGCGTGCTCAAGGACTGGAAGGACTACCTCGCCCATGACAATCACCGACGGCCGATCATCTTTCTCGGCCACTCCCAGGGTGCCGCGAACCTGATCCGGTTGTTGCGCTCACAGGTCGACGACAACCCCACGCTGCGCCGACGGATGGTGGTGGCGATCATCCTCGGCGGGAACGTCCAGATCCCGGATGGCAAGTCCGTGGGCGGCACCTTCACGCACCTTCCCGCGTGCCGTTCGACCAGGGAAACGGGCTGTGTGATCGCGTATTCGTCGTTCAGCTCGCCACCGCCTGCCGACTCCCTCTTCGGCCGCCCGGGCACGGGGGTGAGCCTGCAATCGGGGCAAAGACAATCGCGCGGCCAACAGGTGCTTTGCACCAATCCGGCCGACCTGGGCAGCGGGGGGCCCGCAGCGCTCTCAGCGTTCTTCCCCTCGGCCGCACGCGCGGCACCCTGGGTGACCTATCCCGGGCTCTACACAGGAACCTGCGAGAACGAGGGGGGCGCGAGTTGGTTGCAGGTCACGGCCGCCCCGGGCGATCGGCGACCGGTCGTGACCCCGAGTCTCGGAGCAACCTGGGGGCTTCACGCCGACGACGTGAACCTTGCGCTCGGCAATCTGATCGACGATGTGCGGGCCGAGGAGGCCTCGTACTCGGCCCACCACTCGCCATAGGGAGCCCGGACGAGGCTCAGCGGCTCCGGTTCGACCAGCGCCGGACGACGATGCGGACCAGCCGGCGGATGAGGAAGTACACGCTCACAGCGTAGGCGTCCGTGATCGTTTTGGTCTTCTTGTACCCTTGCGCCTCGTGGGACCAGGCGGCCGCAACGGCGTGATCAAGGCCGTCCTCTTCGATCTGGGTGGTGTGCTCACGACCGGGCCGTTCGAGGGGTTCGCCCGTTACGAGGTCGAACACGGTCTGCCCGAGGGGCTGATCCGCCGGATGAACTCGACCAATCCGGACTCGAACGCGTGGGCCAAGTTCGAGCGTGGGGAGGTGGATCTCGAAGGCTTCTGCACGTTGTTTGAGGCCGAGGGGCGAACCCTCGGTCATGAGGTTGACGCCCTGGCGGTGATGGCGGCCATGCGAGGGGAGCCGCGACCCGAGGTGGTCGAGGCGGTTCGCTTTTGCAAGCGCCACTACAAGACCGCTGCGCTTACCAACAACTTCGTCTCGAGCGAGACCGAGCGTCGAGGCGACACGCTCGGGCTCTTTGGCGATCTCTTCGACGTGGTGATCGAGTCGAGCAGGGTGGGCGTTCGCAAGCCGGACCCCCGTTTCTATGAGTTGGCCTGCCAGTTGCTCGACGTCGATCCGACCGAGTCGGTATTCCTCGACGATCTCGGCATCAATCTGAAGCCCGCACGCGAGATGGGCATGGCGACGATCAAGGTGTTGAACGGCCACCAGGCCGTCGCGGAGCTCTATGACCTCCTAGGGATGGCTCCCGAGGATTGGAGCCGCGCGCGATGAGCGGGCCGCTCGACGACCTCTCGGTGGTGGAGATCGCCAACTGGATCGCCGCCCCGAGCGCGACAGCGCTCATGGCCGACATGGGCGCTTCGGTCATCAAGATCGAGCCCCCGAGCGGGGACTCGATGCGCAACAAGCTGCGCCAGCCCCGGTTCCCCGAGGGCGTGAAGGGGACCGACATGGTCTTCCAGATGGACAATCGGGGCAAGCGCTCGCTCGCGATCGACCTCAATCACGAGCGGGGCCGCGAGATCGTGGCACAGCTCGTCGACCGGGCCGACGTGCTGGTCACCAACCTCACCCGTGGACGCCTCGAGCGCTACGGGCTTGGACCCGAGGCGCTCCATCGCCGCAACCCCGGTCTCGTGTTCGCGCTTGCCACCGGCCAGGGTTCGAGGGGCGAGGAGGCTGACAACCTGGCCTTCGACGTCACCGCGTTCTTCGGGCGTGGGGGGGTGACGGGCCTCCTTGGTGAACCCGATGGTCCACCGGTCGCCCCGCGACCGGGCGCCGGCGACCACGCAACCTCGCTCGCGCTGCTGGTTGCCATCCTGGGCGCGCTTCGGGAACGTGATCGCACCGGTGAAGGGCAGGTGGTCGAGACCGCCCTCATGCGGGTCGGCACCTGGACCGTCGGCTGCGACATGGTGACGACCCTGATCGACGGTCGCCAGCCGACCAGGCGCAGCCGCACCCGGCCGTTCTCGCCCATGAACACCATGTACCGCTGCGCCGACGGCGCGTGGCTGGTGCTCTCGTCGCACAACCAGGCGACCTGGCCCGAGTTCTGCAAGGCGGCGGAGCGCCCCGAGCTCGTGAGCGACCCGCGAGCCGACAGCGCAGCCAACCGTTTCGCGAACGCCGAGGAGCTCGTGGCGATCTTCGACGAGGCGTTCGGCTCCCAGCCCTTCGACTACTGGGTGCCCAGGCTGAAAGAGACCAGTCTCATCTGGTCCAAGATGGCCGAGCTGCCCGACGTGATACGCGACCCCCAGGCCCGCGAGATGGGCATGTTCGTGGAGCTCGAGCACCCTGATGTGGGTCGTTTCGAGACCTTGGCGGCGCCGTTCTCCTTCGAGCGCTCCGAGGTCAGGGCCCGTGGCCGCGCCCCGGAGGTGGGGGAACACACGGTCGAGGTCCTCGACGAGCTCGGTATGGGCGAGGACGCGATCCGCGCGCTCCTGGAGGCCGGCGTCATCAAGGCACCGGCGCCGCGCTCGTAGCGTTCAGCCCGAGGCCGCCCCGGCCTCTCGGTCCTTCGCGACCTCGTCGTAGGAGGCGTAGTCCTCGCTCGTATCGGCTGCGAATTCGTATTCGAGGAGCCCGGCCTCGCCCCACGCCTTGCGCAGGTACCCGTTGTTGGCCTCGAGGAGCCCGAGCTTCTTCACGTTGGGCACGAGCTTGGAGAAAAAGCCCTTCATGATTGCCCGGTTGAACCCACCCTCGATCTTCGACGCCGCCTCCATCAGATAGGGCAGAAGCTCGGCGTGGCTGACCCCGAGACGCTCCCATACCTCGGGCGTCGTCGCCCTTGTGCGGTTGCGGATCGTGTTCTCGAGGAGGAAGTCCTGGCGGTCCTTCAGCTCCGCATCGCTCAGCTCCGAATAGAGCTCGGACAAGCTGAGGATCCCGAAGGCGACGTGGCGCGCCTCGTCGGCCATGACGTAGCGCAGGAGCTTCTTCAAGAGCGGCTCCTCGGTGCGACGGTGCATGTCACCGAATGCCGCCAGCGCCAGGCTCTCGATGATCACCTGCATGCCGAGATACGCGATGTCCCACCGGCTGTCCTCGAGCAGAACCATGATCTGCTCCTCCAGGAAGGGACTCATGGGGTAGGGCTTGCCCAGCTTCTCTTGCAGGTAGCGCCCGAAGACCTCGGTGTGGCGCGCCTCGTCCATCGTCTGTGTCGCCGCGTAGTACCGGGCGTCGATCCACGGCACCGTCTCGACGATCTTGGCCGCGGTCATCATGGCGCCCTGCTCGCCGTGCATGAACTGGCTGAGGGACGCCTTCTGCAGCTCGAGGGCGAGCTGCAGGTACTCCTTGTCACCCCACGAGGCGATGGGCGAGCCGGGAACCTTGCCAGCCTCCCGGTAGAGGCGCATGGCCGAGTCGCCGGTGTCGACGTAGCGCTCCGGGTCGACCTCGACCGACCAGTCGAGATCACGGGTGCTGCTCCACTGCGACGTCGAGGCGCGGTTGTAGAGCGTGACGAGCTGCTCGCGCGACCGCTCGTATTGCCAGAGGAAGATCCTCTGGCACTTGTCATCGACGTTGCGGAACACCGGGTGTTCAGGATCGTCGGTCGGGATCCCGAGCGGAAGCGGCCGTTCGGAGAGCTGGGTCATTGTGCTCCTCTCGTGGGTGTCGCCTGGGCGACCCCGTCCTCGTGGTCGCCGAAGTCGGCGACGATCCGTGCGATCAGGTCTTCCCAGCCACGGCCCTCGGGGGCTGCGATCCCGGCGGCGCGCTGGAGCATGAGCCCGAGGCCGACGGTGCGAATGAAGTAGAAGAAGGCGTCCGGGTCGATGTCAGCGGTGACGGTGCCGTCCTCGAAGGCGGCGTCGAGGAGCGGCCGGGCGCGCTTGCGCGCGAGCTCCTCGGATTCGGCGATCGCCCTCGCAACCTCCGGCTCTCGGCGTGCCGCGACGTAGGCCTCGAGCCGCATGGCCTCCGAATCGTCGAGCGGGGCGGACTGGAGCGCTCCGCGCACGAGCAGGTCGGCCACCTTGGACGCGCGGGCGACCTCGCCGGGCGCGCGGGCGGCCGAGCGGCTGCAGACCGCCTCTCGCAGCAGCTCGTTCTTCGAACCGAAGCGGCCGTAGACGGCGCCGGTCGAGAGCCCGGCCTCCGCCACGACGTCCAAGATCCGTGTGCCGCTGTAGCCCTTGCGCGCGAACACATGGGCAGCGGCATCGAGCAGGCGCTCTCTGATGGGGTCGGCCTCGGGCGCGCCGAGAGCCGCAGCTGGCTGGACCACCGGAGGCAAGAATAAAATTCATTCTTCGATCCGTCAAGCGCACGCCGCCGGAGCTGTGCGCTTGCAGGCGAAGACTGCCCCGCCCTCAAGCTCGGGCGCGCCACGTCCGCGGCCGCATGCCTGGAGCTCGACCCGGCAGGCGCACGGCCGGGGCGGGGCCAGGCCCCGGTCAGTCGGCCAGGGCCTGGTAGACGAGCGAGCGCAGCTGGGCGCGGAAGGGGTAGGTGGCCGAGGGCATGAGCTGGGTCATGAAGATCACGGCGAGATCCTCGGAGGGGTCGATCCAAAAGGCGGTCGAAGCGGCCCCGCCCCAGTAGTACTCGCCGGCCGAACCGACCACCGAGGTGGCAGCGGGTCCCTGCCCGACTGCGAAGCCGAGCCCGAAGCCCACGCCGGTGAACCCGGCCTCGCCGAATCCGCCCTCGGCCAACCGGGTGAGGTCGGCCCCACCGGGCAGATGGTTGACCGTCATGAGCTCGAGGGTCTTGCGCCCGATGATCCGGTGACCGTCGAGCTCACCGCCCGCGACGAGCATCCTGCAGAAGCGCAAATAGTCCGGTGTCGTCGACACGAGCCCGCCGGCGCCCGACAGATAAGTGGGGGGCTGGCGGAATTGGGACGTCTCGGGGTCGTCGCCGAGTGCGGGCGCCTCACCGGCACGGTGCGCGTAGTTCGCCGCGAACCGGTCGAGCTTCTCGTCGGGCACGAAGAATCCGGTGTCGACCATTCCGAGGGGCTCGAAGATCTCGGTTCGCAGGTAGTTGTCGAATCGCTCCCCCGAGAGGATCTCGACCAGGCGTGCGCAGATGTCCGTCGACAACCCGTAGTTCCACCGGGTGCCCGGCTGGAACTTGAGCGGGTGACGAGCGAGCAGCTCGCAGACCGACGCCAAGGTCGCGTCGCGCCCGGCCTCCCGGCGCTCGGCGGAGAATGCCCTGTCGACCGGGTGGATGACGCCCATGGAGCTCGCCAGTCCGGTCGTGTGCATGAGGGCATCACGCACCGTGATCGGCTGGTCGGGGTCCGCGAGCCCGACGATCTCGTCGCCCCGCACGGTCGCGACCTTCAAGCCCTTCCACGAGGGGATGAATCGCTCGATCGGGTCGCTCAAGAGGAAGAGGCCCCGCTCGGAGAGCTGCATCAGCGCGATCGAGGTGATCGGCTTGGTCATGGAGTAGATCCGCCAGATCGTGTCGTCGCTCACGGGCTTGTTGCGTTCCCGGTCCATGAGCCCGAGGTTGCGGTGGTACGCCACGTGCTCGCCGCGGGCCACGGTGACCTGACAGCCTGGGATCTTGCCTGTCGAGACGTAGCGCGACTCAAAGTGCTCGGTGATGCGCTCGAGCCGCCGCTCGTCGAAGCCCGCCGATTCAGCGTCGATCTTCACGGTGCCCCTCCCATCGGCGCAGGATCGTTCCCGCAACGTTGCGGCCACCCTAACGCCGGCCCCCTCGGGGCGCCGATCCGCCTTGCCGCACCTTGCAGAGGCCGTGGCGGTGGCCGGCCGAGGCCACGACCTTGCGGGGCACCGATCGCCGCCCTTGCACGACGCTTCGACTCGTCTCGCCGCTGCGAGGAGGACTCGGTGATGGCGCTGCTCTCTAGCCCGATGGCCGCGGGAGGCCGACGGGGTTCGGATAGGGGATGAGCGAGGCCCGCTCCAGCTCGTCGGCGAGCGTGCCCAGCGCTGCGCCGAGCTGGCCCAGCTGCTCGGCGCCGAGGACGCCGTAGGGTTGCGCCGCGAGCCGGTCCGTCGACTGCTCGATGACCGAGCGAAGCTCGTGGGCCGCCGATGTCGGCGAGCCGTTCTCGAGCAGCCCCCGGGATTCGAGCCCGCCAAGTGCTTCGTGCCACTGGTCCTCGCTCCAGCCGCGGGTGGCTCGGAAGACCTCGTCGTCGATGCTCCCGCAGCGAGCGAACAAGGCGATGGCCTCCACACCGGCCAGCTCATGGGCGCAGAGCAGCGCCACGTGCCCGTCGCCCCGGTGCTCGCGCAGCGAGGTTGCCAGCTGCCAGAGTGCCTCGAGCGGGTCGACCGGGAGGCCGAGGGCCCGGTTCGCCGAGAACAGGGGCCGCCCCTCGCCCCGGGCGGCCTCGAGCACCTCGGTGAGGGGGGCGACCATCGAGGGCGCGAGAGACTCGACGCTCGGACACGTGCTGGGCAGCACGCTCGCGGCGGCGCGGCGGCGCGCCTCGATCACAGAGTCGGGCGAGGCGAAGGACCACGCGTCGGGGACCGCCCGGGCCACCATCGACGGCTCGAAGTTTGTAGAAGGTCGCCGAGACGAGCGCGCAGCCGACGGGCCCATCGGAGCCGACCGTCCGGCGAAGTAGGCCATCCAAAAGCCCCGCAGGCCGATCGCCTTGAAGGCGTCGACGCATTCGGGACTGAAGTAGGTGACGGCGTGAAGCCGCTCGAAGCGCTGCCAGAGCTCTCGGGCGCGCGCTGGCTCCATCGACCGATCCTAGGTTCGCATCGGTGCGGCCGTCGGGTGCTGCGGGGTACGGTCCAAACCCATGGAACTGCGAACACTGGGAAGAACGGGCGTGAAGGTCAGCCCACTGTGCCTCGGGGCGATGATGTTCGGCGGGTGGGGCAACCGCGACCACGACGACTCGGTCAGGATCATCCACCGGGCCCTCGACGCCGGCATCAACTTCGTCGACACGGCCGACGTGTACTCCCAGGGGGAGTCGGAACAGATCGTCGCAAAGGCACTGAAGGATCGCCGCGACAGCGTCGTGCTTGCGACCAAGGTCCACGGCGCGATGGGGGAGGACCCCAATGCGCAGGGCAACTCGCGCCGCTGGATCATCAAGGAGTGCGAGAACAGCCTTCGCCGGCTCGGCACGGACTGGATCGACCTCTACCAGATCCACCGGCCCGATGAGCACTGTGACGTCGAGGAGACCCTGGCCGCGTTGAGCGATCTCGTTCGGCAGGGCAAGGTCCGCTACATCGGGTCCTCGACGTTTCCCGCGGAGCAGATCGTCGAGGCCCAGTGGGCCGCCGAGAGGCGGAACCTCGAGCGCTTCGTGTGTGAGCAGCCTCCCTACTCGCTGCTCGTGCGCGGCATCGAGACCGACGTGTTGCCGGCGACCGAGCGCTACGGGATGGGCGCCATCACCTGGAGCCCGCTCGCCGGCGGCTGGCTCTCTGGGAGCTACCGCCTGGGCGCCGACGTCCCGAGGTCGCGCCGGGCCGAGCGCCTGCCCCAGCGCTATGACATGTCCATCCCCTCCAACCAGCGCAAGCTCGAAGCGGCTGACCAGTTCGCCAAATTGGCGGAGGACCATGGCATGTCCCTCGTGCACATGGCCGTCGCCTTCGTCCTCGCGCACCCTGCGGTGACCTCGGCGATCATCGGCCCGCGCACGATGGAGCAGCTCGAGTCCCAACTCGGTGCGGCCGACCTCGAGCTCACCGACGATCTGCTCGATGCGATCGACGCCATCAACCCCCCCGGGCGCAACTTCACTCGGGCGGACGCCGGCTACACGCCGCCGTCGTTGCTCGACGCGCGTCTGCGCCGGCGTTAGGCGGTGGGCTGCCCCTGGGCGAGCGGTAGCGATGCTCCCGGGCTCGGCGAGGCTCGTCGCCCGGCGCCCGGCTCGTCGGCGGGGCCCCACGCGAGGAAGATCGGGTCGTTCGCTGCGAGTCGCCACGACCCGTCGGCCGTTCGTTGCGCTCGATCGACCCGGACCTCGATCAGATTGCCGAGGAGGTGGGCCGCCTCGAGCGCTTCATCCAGCGTCGTGAGGGCTGCGACGAGCTGGCCGCCCGGGGTGAGCCGGCCGAGCACCGTCTTCACCATCTCGATCCCGCCTTCGCCGACGAAGGCCCGGTCGGGCTCGGGGAGGCCCCGCAGCGAACGCGCCGCAGCCCCAGCGATCACGTGGACGCCCACAGCCAGCGCTGTGGCACTCGCGTTGATCCGCTCGGCGGCGTCCTCGCTTTCTTCGATCGCGAACACCGTGAGCCCCGGGCAGAGCGTCGCCGCCTCGATGGCCAGCCTTCCATCTCCGGTTCCCACGTCCCAGAGGACCCCGTGCTCGGGAAGCGAGAGCTTTCCGAGGCCGATCGCCCGGGTCTCAGCGTTCAGGGCCTTCGGGCCCTCCGCCGCATCCTCGGCATCGTCGATCCCCCAGGCCAGCACCCGCCGCACCTGACCCTCGCGCGTCCCAGCGGCGCTCCAGCCGGTGAGCGGCAGCGCGCCCGGTCCAAGGACGATCACGACCGAGCGCGGGTCGAAGCGCCCCTCGGCCAGCTCGTCGAGCGAGAGCTCGCGGACCTCCTCGTCCAGGGCGCCGAGGCGGCTGCACACCGCCACCGCGTCGACGGCGCACCCGGCCGCCACGAGCGCCCGGCCGAGCGCCTGGGGCGGCGAGTCGGGGGAGGTGAGCACGGCGACCTTGGGGGCCGTCCTGGCGACGCTGACGGCGTCGTCGAGCGGGCGACCATCCGTCGAGACGACCACCGCGTCGTCCCAGGGGAGCCCGAGCCGGGCGAAGGCCACCGACACAGAGGAGGGTGCGGGCAGCACCCGCAGCTGGTGGCGGTCGAGATGGTTGAGCAGCGTTCGGACGATGCCGAAAAAGCCCGGGTCGCCCGATGCGAGGACGCACAGCGGGCCCTGGCCGCCCGAGGCGAGCGCCCGGATCCTCGTCATGAGCTCTTCGGGGTCGGCCGTGATGGGCAGGGTCTGGGCGACTGGCCGATCGGTGTCGAGCCAGGCCCGGTAGAGCTCGAGGTGGTGAGGACCTCCGATCACGGTGCGGGCGCCGCGCAGCGCCTCCTTCGCCTCGGGGGCGAGCAGTTCGAGGCGGTCGTCGGCGATCCCGACGACGCTGAGCACGGCATCGGGCTCAGTCACCGGGCGCCGCCCCTTCGCGCTCGCTCATCGGCAACCCTGATCGATCGGTCGCGCTGCGTACC
>DAHUZM010000047.1 GCA_027306525.1 Acidimicrobiaceae bacterium | reverse complement strand
CCGAGCGCGCACCCGAGGGCCTCGCAGTCGAGGAGGTCACCGAGCCCGGAGCACTCGTCGAATGGGTGGCCGTCAAGCTTCAGGGTTTCGGCGATGACGAGGGACCACCGGCGCCCGATCGGCTCGACGACGAGGTGCGGGCACGCCGTTCGGAGTGGCCCCTGTGCCGCTACCAGCTGGCACGGCTCGATGGTGAGGCGGTGGCAGCGCTCGCCCACTACATCGGCCCGGACCAGATGGTGTTCAATCTGGCGACAAGGCTCCCGTTCCGCCACCGGGGCATCGCCCGCTCGATGCTTGCCCTCTGGAGCGAGGAGCACGCCGACCCCCCGGTCCGCTCCCGGCTCATCAACTGTGATGACGGCGGCCTGGCCGATGCCCTGTACCGGCGGCTCGGCTTCAGCGACGAGGTCTACTGGCACCGGCGGTTCCTACCGGCAAGCTGACCTGCCGCGCGCCGGGGGCGACCGGGTCTTCAGACGGGAAGCACCCCGTGGCGCTTTTGCACCGCGCCCCGGTCGACCGGGTCGGCGGCGGCGAAGCGGCCGACGATCTCCTCCCGCAGGCGCTCGAAGGGCACGACGGCGTCGATGACGAGGTCGCCGGCGAGCCGGTAGAGGTTCACGTCCTCCTCGTAGTCCCGCCGCCGCTCCTCGACGAAGCGCAGGCGCTCGTCGTCGTCCTCGATGGCGGCGATCCGGTTCGCGTACACGGCGTTCACGGCGGCCTCGGGCCCCATGACCGCGATCTTCGCGGTGGGCAGGGCCAGGGTGGCGATGGGGTCGAAGGCCGGTCCGCACATCGCATAGAGACCGGCCCCGTAGGCCTTGCGGACGATCACGCAGATCTTGGGCACGCTCGCCTCGGTGACGGCCGCCACCATCTTGGCCCCGTGGCGGATGATGCCCTGGCGCTCGACCTGGGTCCCGATCATGAAGCCCGGCACGTCGGCCAAGAAGAGCAGGGGCACGTTGTAGGCATCGCACATCCACACGAACCGGGCCGCCTTGTCGGCCGAGTCCACGAACAAGACGCCGCCCTTGTCGGCCGGGTTGCTCGCGACGACCCCGATCACGTGCCCCTCGAGGCGGGCGAACCCGGTCACGAGCTCGGTCGCGAACAGCGGCTTGATCTCAAAGAGACTGTCGGCGTCGACCAGGCACTCGATGACGCGGCGCACGTCGTAGCCGGCGGCCTCGTCGTCGGGCAGCTCGGCGCGCGTGAAGGTCCGCAGCGGTGCCTCGCCCGGCGAGCGGAGCGGGACCGAACGCCAGGACGCGGGGAGGTAGGAGAACAAGAGGCGCGCCTGTTCGATCGCGTCAGCGTCGTCGGCGGCCAGGTTGTCGCCGCACCCCGAGACCGTGGCGTGCATGCGGGCGCCGCCCATCTCCTCCAAGCTGACGCGCTCACCGATGACCTCCTCGGCCATGCGCGGCGAGCCGAGGTACATCGAACCGTTGTGCTCCACCATGATGACGACGTCGCAGAACGACGGGATGTACGCGCCCCCGGCGGCCGACGGCCCGAACAGGCAGCAGATCTGCGGGGCGACGCCCGAGAGCCTCACCTGGTTGGCGAAGATGCGCCCGGCGCCGCGGCGACCCGGGAACATCTCGACCTGGTCGGTGATCCGGGCTCCCGCCGAGTCGACGAGCCAGAAGACCGGCAACTCGTGGCGCAGCGCGTGCTCGGTCATCCGGACGATCTTCTCGACGGTCCGCGCCCCCCACGACCCGGCCTTGACCGTCGGGTCGTTGGCGACGACGCAGGCCGGACGGCCGTCGACCCGCCCCACGCCGGTGATCACGCCATCGGCCGGGAGCTCGGGATCCGACGCGTTGGCGAGGAGCCCGTCCTCGACGAAGGTCCCCGGGTCGACGAGGAGCGAGAGCCGCTCGCGCACCGGCAGCTTCTTTTGCTGGGCGAGCTTGTCGCCGTATCGGGCCTGGTTGCCCTCCAGCGCCCGGGAGATCCTGGAGTCGAGCTCCTCGGTCTCGCTCACCCGACGGGTAGCCCGAGCCCGCGAGCGATGACGAGACGCTGGATCTCGCTCGTGCCCTCGCCGATCTCGAGGATCTTGGCGTCTCGATACAGGCGGGCGACCGGGGACTCCTCCATGAACCCGGCCCCGCCGAAGATCTGGGTCGCGGTCCGGGTGGCGGAGACGGCGGACTCGGTGGAATACAGCTTGGCCATGGCGGCCGCCTCCCGGAAGGGTTGCCCGGTGTCCTTGTACCACGCGGCCTTGTAGGTGAGGTTCCTCGCGTTCTCGACCGCCACGGCCAAGTCGGCGAGGGCGAACGCGACCGCCTGGAAGCGGCCGATCGGCCCCCCGAACGCCGGGCGTTGCTTGGCGTACTCGAGCGCGGCATCCAAGCACGCCTGGGCGCAACCGACGGCCAGGGCGGAGATGGCGATGCGGCCGTCGTCCAGGATCGAGAGGAACTGCTTGAACCCGCTCCCGATCGCGCCGAGCAGCGCGTCGGGCCCCACGTGGCAGTCCTCGAGGGCGACGTCGTGGGTGTCGCTCGCGTGCCAGCCGAGCTTGCGCAGCGGCGGCTGCACGCTGAGGCCGGGCGTCCCCGCCGGGACGATGAACGCCGAGATCTCGTCCTCGGCCGTCTTGGCGGTCACGGTGACGAGCGAGGTGATCGGCGTGCCCGAGTTGGTGATGAACGCCTTCGCGCCGTTCAGCACCCACCGGTCCCCCGCGGCCCGGGCACGTGTCGTGGTTGCCCGGGCGTCGCTGCCCGCGTCGGGCTCGGTGAGACCGAAGGCGGCGAGCGCCCTTCCGGCGAGCAGGTCCGGGAGCCAGCGGCCCCGCTGTTCGTCGTTGCCGAACCGATGGATCGGCGATGCGCCCAGTCCCACCCCGGCCGAGAGCGTGATGCCGACGGACTGGTCGACGCGGCCGATCTCCTCGATGGCGAGGCACATCGAGAGGAAGTCAGCGCCCGAGCCGCCCCACTCCTCGGGGAACGGGAGACCGAAGAGGCCGAGGTCGCCCATGGCGTGGACGATCTCGACGGGCAGTCGGCCGGCCTCGTCCCACTGCGCCACGTGGGGGGCGATCTCGGAGCGAGCGAAGTCCCGCACGCTCTTTTGGAAGGCGATGTGCTCCTCGCTCGGACGAACGTCCACGAGACCCTCCTTAGCGATCCCTAAGGATACCATCGGGTCCTGTGAGCCAACGGACGACGAGCGCTGCCCCCCGCCGGGGCTCGCGGCAGGCCGAATTCCTTCAGGTCGCGGCCGAGCTCTTCGCCGAGCGCGGCTACGGCGGCACCTCCGTCGACGACCTCGGCGCGCGCCTCGGCGTCTCGGGCCCCGCCGTCTACTGGCACTTCGCGAGCAAAGAGGCGCTCCTCACCCAGATGCTCTCGGACATCAGCGACCGGCTGCTCGAGGGGGCCGATCGCTGCGTGGCCGAGGCCGCCGACGCCGAGGGGGCCCTCCTGGCCCTCGTGCGCTGGCAGGTCGAGTTCGCGCTCGAGCACCCCGAGCTGATCACGGTGCACGCGCGCGATCTCGCCCACGTGCCGCTGGCGGCCCGCCACCGGATCCGCCGGACCCAGCGCCGCTACGTCGAGCGGTGGGTCGAGGTGCTGGGGACGATCGCCCCCGAGTCGCCGGTCGCGCTGCGCAGGTCCGCCGTCCACGGCGCCATCGGCCTCGTCAACTCGACGCCCTACCTCGCTGCCGACCTCGATCGGGCGGCCTCCGCCCGGCTGCTCGAGCGGATGGCCACCGCCGCCCTCTCCGCCGCGGTGCGGCGCCCGGTGCCCTCCCGTGGCTGAGCGGGCCGTCGTCGTGCGGGAGGTCGGGCCCCGCGACGGGCTCCAGCGCGAGGCCCCGATCCCCGTCGAGCGCCGCCTGGCGTTCATCGGCGGCCTGGCCTCCTGCGGCTTCTCGGACATCGAGGTCGCCGCCTTCGTCTCGGAGCGGGCCGTCCCGGCCATGGCCGGGGCGGCCGAGCTCGTCGCCGCCCTGCCCACCGACCTCGGCTGCCGGTGGTGGGCCCTCGTCCCCAACGCCCGGGGTGCCGAGCTGGCCGCGACGGCGGGGATCGAGCACGTCACGGTCACCGTCTCGGCATCCGAGGGCTACAGCCAGCGCAACGTGCACATGACGACCGAGGAGTCGGCGCGCCAGGCGCTCGCCATCATCTCGATGGTCGCGCACGCGGACGTCGTGATCTCCTGCTCGTTCGGTTCCCCCTACGAGGCGGTCATCGAGCCCTCGGCCGTGGCCCGGCTCGCCGAGCGGTTCGCGGCGGGGGGCGCAACGGTCACGCTCGCCGACACGACCGGGGTCGCCTCTCCCCGCCGCCTGCGCGAGGTCCTCGCCCTCACGGGCAGCGGGGTGGGCCTCCACCTGCACGACACGCGCGGCACCGCGCTGCTCAACGCATACGTCGCAATCGAGCTCGGCGTGACGCGCTTTGACACGGCGGCCGGAGGCCTCGGGGGCTCCCCGTTCGCCGAGGACGCCGGGGGCAACCTCGCCACCGAGGATCTGGTCGCCCTGCTGGACGACCTCGGGACGCGCACGGGCATCGACCTCGGACGCCTGCTCGAGGTGGACGACCTCCTGGGCGAGCTCGTGGGCAAGGAGCTCCCGGGCCGGGTCGCTCGGACCCGCCGAGGGGCGCTCCAGGGGTGACTCGTCTGGGGGGTGGCGCCCCCCGTCCGATACCCTGACGCCGTGGCCCAGCCCACCTTCGTCCCGATCACCGAGGCCGACCAGGTCCGCACCGCGCGGCGCCTCGAGGTGCCCGGCCACTGGTTCGCCGACCGACCCGCCGACCTGCGCGGGCCGGCGCGCCCGAGCGGGATGCGCCACGGGACCCCCGGACCCGACCAGGGCTTCGCGCTGCGCCTCGCCCGCCGCTTCGAGGACCGGCTCCGGCTGGTCGAGGGCGAGGACGAAGAGGACGTCCTCCACGGCGCCGCCGTCCTGGCGGCGAAGCGGGCCGGCCTCCTCGGACGGGCCCCGTGCATCTATGACCTCGAGGCGGTGCTGTCGGTGTTCGGGTTCCTCGTCGAGGCGCCGCCCGGCGAGCTCGTCGACGAGCGCCGCCGGCTGTTCGCCTCGGCGTCGCGCGAGTACGTCGTCCAGCGGACCCTGGCCGACGCCGTGCCCGACGCGACGCTGCTCCTCCCGGACGCAGAGCTGGGGGCCCGACTCGGCGAGTGGCGCTCGCTGCTCCAGCGCAGCGGGGGCGACGCCGAGCCCCCGGCGATCTCCTAGCCGGCGGTCAGCTCGCCGGCGCCGGGCGCGCTCGCGACGGGGTCGGGCGGCACGTCGCCTCCCGACGTATGGCCCCCCGGGGCCCCGGCGCCCAGCCAGGCGAGCCAACGCCGCCTGGTCACGACGAGCAGCGCCAGGCCGAGCACGACGAGCCCGATGCCCGCCGCCTGGACGAGCACCGAGCCGAGGTGCCCGTCCTCGCCGAGCCACAGGTGCTCGTCGAAGAACCGCTCGACCCCCCAGAGGACCATGCCCACGCCGAGCACCGTTCCGGCCGGGAACCCGGTCCGGGCCGTGCCGTCGGGCCAGCGGCGCAGGCGGCGCTCGGTCGCGATGAGCACGCCGTAGACGGCGGTGTCCTCCATCGCCTGGAAGATGGGGACGGGGAGCCGCTTGCCGACCTGGCCGGCGTAGTACATGCCGAACCACTGGTGGGTGGGGTGCCCGCCCCCCGCCACCATGAGCTGGGGCCCGAGCAGCCGACCGATGGCCCAGGCCGCCATGAGGACCGGGGCCACGAGGTCGAGCGCCTGGAGCATCGTGAGGCCGGGGCAGCGGCGGCGCGTCTGCCAGATCCCCGTCGGCACCGCGAGCAGGATCCCGCCGAAGGAGGACAGCCCGCCGTGCCAGATCGCGAACACCTGGCCCGGGCTGGCCTCGTAGAAGGAGAGGTTGGCGAGCACGTGCATGATCCGGGCGCCGACCACCGCGGCGACGATGACCCAGATGAACATCCCGGCCACCCAGTCGCTCGGCAGGCCGCGGGCGCGCAGGCGCCGACAGAAGTAGACGTAGCCGAACCAGAAGGCGATCGCGAGCCCGATGCCGTAGGTGTGGACCTCGATCGGCCCGATGTGGAATGCGACGGGGATTGGCTTCATCGGGGCCTCGTCCCCCAAGTATGACGTGGAAGGGGCCCCGCTCCGGCCCGCCTCGGGCGGTCTAGGGCCGATGCACCCCTGCGAAGCCGCTGCCGAGGCGGATCGGGGTGATGTGCACATCTGCGCCGGTGTAGGGGGCCTCGACCATCTCGCCCCCACCGATGTACATGGCCTCGTGGTCCGAGCCGCCCGGGCCGTAGAAGAGGATGTCTCCTGGCTGCATGTTCGAAACCGAGACCGGGGCGGTGTCGGCGAACTGTGCCCCCGAGAAGTGCGGGAGGCTCACGCCGGCCTGGGCCCAGGCCCACATCACGAGCCCCGAGCAGTCGAACCCGCCCGAGGGGTCGCCGGGCGTCCCCCGGGGCGAGGTGCCGCCCCAGACATAGGGCACGCCGACCTGGCTCTCGGCGGCGGCGACAGCGGTGGCAGCTCCGCCGGCCGGCGGCAGCGGGGGCAGGTTGGCGCTCGAGGCCAGCACCGCCGGGCTGGGTTGGGCGGCCCTCGCCGCTGCGGCCGCGGCGGCCTGCTGCTCGAGCACGCCGATCTGGCCCTTCACCTGGCTCAGCTCGGAGTCCAGCTGTGCCTGCAGCGCGTTGGCCTGTTGGCGGGCCGCCTGGGCCGCGTTGACCGCCGCCTGCGCCGAGCCACGCTCGGTCTGGAGCACGGCCTTTTGGCTGTTGAGTGCGACCTCTGCGGTGTGCAGGTTGGCCACGGCGACGTCGAGGTTGCCCGTCGCGACGTCGCCGTACTCCTGTTGGGCTGCGAAGGTGTTCTGGTTGCCCGAGAAGAGCGGGTTGGACTGGGTGTTGGTTCCGCTCGTCACGTAGGCGTCGATGGCCGCCGAGCGCAGGTGCACCTTGTCGATCGCCACGCTGTGCTCGTCGGCGGCGATCTTGTTCTGGGTGGCCGTGATCTGGTTCTCGATGGCCTGCAGCTGCCCCTGGGCCTGGTCGTAGCGCTGGCCGAGGGCACCGATCTCGGCGGTGGTCGTGCTGATCTGCTGCTGGAGCTGGTTGGCCTGGGCCTGGAGCGAGCCGATGGTGGCCGCCTGGGTCGTCGCGGGGGCCGCGAGCAGGGAGATCACGGACATGGATCCGGCCGCGAGCACGGCCACAGCAGGTCGACAGCTGCGCCAGACCCCCCGGAGGCTCTGCCCAGACCGCGGTTCGGGGTGAGCTGAAGCCCCCTCGACGTCAGTCACAATGCGCAACATCTTGACGATAGGAGCGTTTGAAGGTCAAACACCCTTTCGGGCCGAGCGTGTGGATAAGTTCACAAGTGACGGCAAAGCCCCAGGTCGGCACGGAACTTGGCGAGTTCGTGACGATCGCGTATCACCCTGAGGAAGATTCCAGATCGCGCAGGGGGAGGGCAGGGGATCCGGCCTTTCGGCCCATCGGGGCCATTCGTTACGATCGCCCCCATGTCAGCCCGTTCGCGTGATCTGCCCCGCCGCTCGTGCCTGTCGACACCGGCCTCGAGCGAGCGGTTCTTGGCAAAGGCCCCGACCGTCGCCGCCGTCATGACGTTCCTCGATCTCGAGGACTCGGTCGCGCCGCTGGAGAAGGTCGCGGCCAGGGCGAAGGCGGTCGATGCGATCAAGAACCTCGCCTGGGACGACCGGGTGCTGTGCGTGCGCGTGAACGCGTGGGACACCAAGTGGACCTACGGGGACGTCATCGAGGTCGTCTCGGGCGCCGGCGAGCGCCTCGACGAGCTCATGTTGCCGAAGGTCCAGAGCGCCGCCGAGGTGGTCGCGCTCGACCTCCTGCTCACCCAGGTCGAGCAGAACTGCGGGCTGCCCCAGGGCCACATCGGGATCGAGGCCCAGATCGAGACCACGCGGGGGCTCAATAACGTGGAGGAGATCTGCGCCGCCTCGCGGCGGCTCGAGACGATCATCTTCGGGCCGGCGGATTTCGCGGCGTCGATGGAGATGCCGGTGCTCACCGGCGGCGTCCAGATCCCCGAATACCCGGGCGACCACTTCAACTACGTGTTCTCCAAGATCCTCATGGCCGGGCGGGCGAACGGGCTCCAGGTCATCGACGGGCCCTTCCTGCTCGTGCGCGAGCTCGACCAGCTCCGCGACTTCGCGCAGCGCACCCGCGTGCTCGGCTACGACGGGAAGTGGGCGCTTACCCCGGACCAGGCGAGCGTGTTGAACGAGGTGTACTCGCCGACCCAGGAGCAGTTCGACCGGGCGCACGACATCCTCGAGGCCTACCGCCAGGCGACCGAGGGCGAACGCCGGGGGGCGGTGATGTTCGGCGACGAGATGATCGACGAGGCGAGCCGCAAGATGGCCATGAAGTTCGTGACCCGGGGCGAGCGGGCCGGATTGTCCCGCTCGTAGCGCGGCGAGCTCAGCGGGCCCCCTCGAGGAGACGCCGCGCGATCACCTTCAAGGCGAGGGTCTCGTCGGCCCCCTCGAAGATGGAGAGCACCCGGGCGTCGACGAAGTACCGGCTGACCGGGAACTCCTCGGCATAGCCCATGCCGCCGTGGATCTGCATCGCTTCCCGGGTGACCCACTCGGCGGCCCGGCACCCGTAGGCCTTCACCATCGAGGCCTCGAGGGCCCCCTCGCCCTTCGCCATGAGGCGCGCGGTGCGGTAGGCGAACTGGCGGATGGCCTGGATGCTCGCCGCCATCCGGGTCAGCTTGGCCCTCGTCAGCTGGTAGTCGATCACCGCCGAGCCGAACACCTTGCGCTCGGAGCCGTAGGCCAACGCGGCGTCGTAGGCCGCCTGCATCACCCCGAGGGCCCGGGCGGCCGTCTGCAGCCGGCCGTTCTCGAACCCCTGCATCGGGAGGTAGAAGCCCTGGCCGATCCCGCCCTCGCCGCCGACCAGGTTGGCGTCGGGGACGAACCAGTCCTCGAAGGCCAGCTCGTAGGAGTGCATGCCCCGGTAGCCGATCGTGTCGATCGGTCGGCCCTCGAGGCGACCGGAGCCCGGGCCTTGCTGGCTGAGCACGAAGCCCGCGCCCTCGGCCCGGGGCTTCTCGACGACGAACATCGACAGCCCGCGGTGCGCCCGCGAGCGGTCCGGGTCGGTCCGCGCGAGCAGCATGAGGACGTCTGCGCGAGCGGCAAAGGTGCACCACGTCTTCACGCCGCGGATGACCCAACCTCCCTCGGTGCGCGTCGCCGAGGTCACGATGTTCGCGACGTCCGAACCGAAATCGGGCTCGGTCACCGAAACGGCGGCCATCACCTCGCCGCTCGCCAGCTTCGGGAGCCAGTGGCGCTTCTGCTCGTCGGTCCCGCCCTTCACGAGCGCCCGGGTGAGGATCTCGGGTCGCGTGATGAGCGATCCACCGATGCCGAGTGCGCCCCAGCTCAGCTCCTCGGTCGCGACGACCATCCCCATGTAGTCGCTCTCGGTCCCCGACGCGAAGCCCCCGTACTCCTCGGGCACCGACAACCCGAAACCGCCGATCTCGGCCAGCCCGGTGATCACGTCCTCGGGCACGTCGAGGTTCTTGCGGTGCACCGCTTCTGCGTGCGGGCGCACCTTGTCCTCGGCGAAGCGGTGGAAGGTCTCGCGCACGAGCTCGAAGTCCTCGTCGAGGTGCGTCGGCCCGCTCTGCGCGCACAGGCCGGCCAAGAAGGCGGGATCCCGGTACGCCGCGAGGAAGCCACGGGCCGCCGAGTCCCACCCGGGCTCGACCCCCCAGGCCGCCTCCCGCCCCGCGATGCGGCCCCCCAGCTCGACGAGGGTCTCGGCGATGAACGCGCATGCGAGGTCGCGCTCGAGGTCCCCCAATGCCGCGTAGTCGAGCATGGAGCGCGCCGCCGCCGCGGCGGCCGCCGCGTGCGCGAGGTCGTACGCGACGACTTGATCCTCGTCGGCCCCCGCCTCACCACCAAGGGTGGCGACAGCCGTCCGCAGCGCGGACTCTGCGATCTCGACGACGGCGGTCGCCGCCGCGAGGGGATCCGAACCGATGCCGCTCGTCATGGGGATGGACCCTACCGGCCGCTCAACGCACGCCCCGTCGACGCCCTACGACGGTGACGAGCGGCGGCAACACGATCGGGTCGTCGCCCGGGTCCACGCCGGTCAGGGTCTCGAGGTAGGCGCTCACGGGACCGGGCCCCACGCCCGCCGGTGCCTCCGCCCACGCGTCGACGAGCTCGAGCCCCGCGTCGCGGGCGAGCGCCGGCAGCAGGGCCCCGATGTCGGGGTGGCGGGCGTCGGGCATCGACATCGGCCTGCCGTCGATCCGGCCCGCCGAGGTGATCGGTTCCTGGGCCACGACCCAGCCGCCGTCGCGCACCGCGTCGGTCATCTTGGCGAGCACGACCGAGGGGTCGAACACGTGCAGAAGCAAGAAGCGGCAGAACGCGAGGTCGACGAGCTCGGGCAGGGTGAGATCCTCGCCGGCTTGGGTGATCGCGAGGACCTGGCTGTGGGCCGCCGCCGCCCTCGCCACCTCGTCGCGCGCCGCGGGGTCCGAGTCGACCGAGTAGACCCGGCCGGTTCGCCCGACGACCTCGGCAAGCGCGACCGACACGTCCCCGCCGCCGGCCCCGACGTCGACGCATCGCCAGCCCGCCCCGATCCCGAGCCGGTCGAGGGCGGTGGCGAGCGGACGCCGGTAGACGTCGTCGCGCAGTCCCTTCAGCTCAGCCACGACCGACGCTGCCCTCGGTGGCGGTCATGACCGAGTCTCGCACGGAGTCGGTAACCTCGGTCCCTGTGAAGGTGACCATGCTCCTCTGCGACGCCGCGCAGGTCGCCGACGGCAAGCTCTACATACTCGGAGGCGGTTGGAGCATCACCGGCCCCGACCCGGTGCCCTCGGCGGTGGCCCTCAAGCTCGAGGTCGACTGGACCGAGGCGGACATCGCCCACCATTGGGAGCTCTTCTTGGAGGACGCCGACGGCCGCCCGGTCCTCGTCGAGACCCCCGACGGTCATCACCCCGTCGAGGTTCGCGGCGAGTTCACCGTCGCCAAGCCCCCCGGGATCCCCGAGGGCTCGCCCATCGACGTGGCCCTGGCGGTGAACCTCGGGCCGATCCCGCTCGCCTCGGGGACCAGGTACAACTGGCGGCTCATGATCGACGGGAACTCCCTTCTGGGGGCATCGCTCGGATTCACCACGAGACCGCGTCCCGAGGAGCACTGAGTCATATGGACGCGAGGGGCGCCGAGCGAGTACACCCGCTGCCATGACGACCTACGACCGACCCTTCGGCCGCTCTCTCGAGGACTTCGAGGTCGGTGACGTCTACCGCCACTGGCCGGGAAAGACCATCACCGAGTACGACGACCACCTGTTCTGCATGATCACGATGAACCACCACCCGTTGCACACGAACGCGTGGTTCGCCGAGCACGAGACGGTGCAGGGACAGAACGTGGTGGTCGGCAACCTCGTCTACTCGCTCGTCCTCGGGATGAGCGTGCCCGACGTGAGCGGCTCGTGCATCGCGAACCTGGAGGTGGAGACCCTCCAGCACAAGCATCCGACCTTCCACGGCGACACCATCTACGCGGAGACACGGGTCGTCGACAAGGTCGAGTCCAAGTCGAAGAACGACCGGGGCATCGTGACCGTCGAGACCAAGGCCTTCAACCAGCGCGGCGAAGAGGTGTGCTTCTTCCGCCGCAAGGTGATGGTCTGGAAGCGCGACTCGGCCCCCAAGCGTGGCCGTCCCTACGGCGACGACGTCTGGGACTGAGTCCCGAGGCGCGCAGTTCGCGCGCCTCGTCCTCGACTGGGGGACCGGGCACCGGCGCGACCTTCCCTGGCGCGCGACCCGGGACCCCTGGAGGATCCTCTCGAGCGAGGTGATGCTGCAACAGACCCAGGCTTCCCGGGTCGTCGCCCACTACGAGCGGTGGGTCGCGGCGTTTCCCGATCCACCGGCGTGTGCACTGGCCGGACCAGCGGCGGCACTTCGCGCCTGGGCGGGCCTCGGCTACAACGGCCGGGCGCTGCGCCTGCACGCCGCGGCGGTCGCCATCACCGAGCGCCATGGCGGCCGGGTGCCCCAGAGCGCCGAGGAGCTCGAGGCCCTTCCCGGCATCGGGCCGTACACCGCCCGGGCCGTGATGGCGTTCGCATTTGGGACCCAGGTGGCGGTGGTCGAGACCAACGTGGTCCGTCTGCTCAGCCGGGCGGTGGTCGGGCGACGCCTCACAGCGTCCGAGGCGCAGGCCACCGCCGACGGGCTGCTCCCCGAGGGCGCGGCGTGGGAGTACAACCAGACGCTCTTCGACATCGGAGCGACCGTGTGCCGGAGGCGGTCCCCCGAATGCGGCGTCTGCCCGCTGCGGCCGATGTGCGCATGGGCGGCCGCCGGACGCGTCGAGCCTGACCCGGCGGCGACGGTCCACCGACAGGCGCGCTTTGTGGGGTCCGATCGCCAAGGCCGCGGGCGCCTCGTCGATGCGTTGCGCAGCGGGCCGGTGCCGAGGCCCGAGGTCGCATCGGCCGCCGGCTGGCCGGGCGACTTCGAGCGGGCGCTGCGCGTGGCCGAGGGTCTGGTGCACGACGGCCTCGCCCGTTGGCACCGGGGCGCGCTGACGCTTCCCTGACCGACTCCCATCAGCCGGCGGGGGGCGGGAGCGTCGTCGTCGTGGTGCTCGTCGTTGTCGTCGTGGTGGTGGTGGTCGTGCTCGATGTCGTCGTCGTGCTCGTGGGCTTGGTCGGCGTGGTGGTGCTGCTCGTGGTGGTCGTGCTCGCGTGGGGCTTGGTGCTCGACGTCGTCGTCGTGCTCGGTGGGTTTGCGTGCGAGACAAGCCCGAAGGGGCCTCGGTCGCCCGGCGGGGGCTTGGCCACGTTGAACGGGTTCGATGGCGCGCCCGGGTGGCTCGCCCCCAAGGCGAGGACCACGACGAAGCCGACCATGGTGGCCGCGAGCGCGCCGAGGGACGTGTACGCCATGGGCCGCGCGATGGCAACGATGCGCTCGCGTCGGCGCTCGCTCCGGCGTCGGCGCTCGAGCTCCGGTGGCAGGTGACCGCGCTGGTCCAGCCAGGACATGAGGGGCGAGGAGGCGTAGACCATCCCCTGCCAAGCGAGGAGCCCGACCAACAGTGGCGTCGCAGAGGTGCGGGCCGCCGCCCACCCCGCGAGGCCCCACAGGATCACCCAGAGCGCGATCTCGGTGCGGGCCGCTGCGACGGTGGCGCGCAGATGGTGATCCTCCTCGCTCTTGGGCGTGCGCAGGAACACCCCCTCGCGGCGCGTCAGGCCCTGGATGCACGCGAGCGCGACCGTCCAGGACAGCGAGAGCCAGTTGGCGAACGCCAGAACCGCCCGCGCATAGGAGATGTGGGTGCGGCGGCGCAGCGCCCAGATCGCGCGCAGCAGCCCGACGATGAGCAGCATTGCTGGTAGGAGGATGGTGGGCCCGATGAGGGGGCGAATGGCCACCGTCGAGCCGGACAAGAGCAGCCCGGCCACGACCGTGAGCACGATCGTGAAGCCGAGGTAGACGAGATCGTTCAGCCATTGCAGCCCACCCACCAGGTAGTCGAGGCGCTGGCCGAGGCTCAGGTGGTTGTCCGCGGAGCGGTCCCAGGGCATGAGCGTGCGCCAATGCGCGCGCAGGATCTGCATCCCGCCCGAAGCACCAACGGAACCGCTGGCTCTTGAGCGACGAGAAGGTGAGGGGCATGATCCCCCGCCCAAAGCTGCGCGACAAGAAGAGGCCCGAGTAGCCCTTGGTCAACAGACGCAGCGAGGTTTCGGCGTCCTCGGTGATGCACCACTCGTCCCAGCCGCCGAGTGACTCGAGCGCCGAGCGCCGGAGGAGGCCCATCGTTCCAGCGAAGATGATCGAGTTGCGTTCGTTGCGCGATGGCATCGCGGAGGAGAAGAAGTATCGGTACGCGTCGTAGCACGCGGTCAGGTACCTGTTGCCCCGGTACTCGCGGTAGTCCTGGGGCGTTTGCACGAAGGCCAGGTTCGGGTCAGCGAAGTACCCGACCGTCTGCTCGAGCCACGCCGGGTCGACCAGATAGTCCGAGTCGACGACGGCCACGATCGCGGCCCGCGGGTCGGTGTAGCGCTCGAGGGCGAGATTGAGCGCGCCCGACTTGTACCCGGGCCAGGGGTTGACGTGGACGAAGCGAACCCGCGGGCGTCGGGCGCAGTACCGCTCGACGGGGCGCCACACCTCGTCGTCGTCGGTGTTGTTGTCGATCACGACGATCTCGAAGTCCGGGTAGTCGATCGCCTCGGCGGCCCGGATCGTCTCGATCAACATGTCGGGCGGCTCGTTGTACGCCGCGATGTGGATGGACACCATGGGGCGGTGGGCCTCGTCGGGGGACGGGAAGCGTCGCGAGTGGCGGACGCGACAGACCACGTCACAAGTCTCGAAGGCGAATGTGGACGCAATGACGAGGGCCGAGGTCTCGAGCACGAGCAGCGCGGCTGATGCCAACACGCCGAGCGCGGAGAAGTGGCCGGCGAAGGTCACGTCCGCGGCGAACCCGAGATACGAGAGGGCGGCCGCCGCGAAGCTCGCGAAGAAGTACTGGCCGAGCGGGTTCCACTCGCCGCGCAACGCGCTGACCGCGACGACCACGCACAAGATGAAGGCCTCGCTCCACTCCACCGGTGCCGACGCGAGTGTCCAGCCGAAGGCCGCGAGGTAGCCGGCGCCGAAGATCCCCGCCGCCGCGAGCAGGATCCCGAGCAGCCGTGATGCGAACCGGAACCGAGCGCCGAATGCGAGCAGGAGCACACAGGAGAGCCCGAGGTTGAGGCTGCAGACGAGAAAGACGCTGAAGAGCACGGCACAAGGGGCCCGGCGGCCGGCGCGAAGGCACGGGTCGGCCTGCCAGGTCCGTCGCTGGCCGGGCGCTCAGTGCCTACCCACGCAGCGGCCCGGGCTAACCCCGCGCCGGCGCCGCTGGACCGAGAAGGCCGACGCAGTGGCATCATTGCCTCGGGTCGGCCGAGGAACGGTTGATCGATTCGGGGGCGATGGATATGGCCGTGCGCGAAGGCTCCGGGGGCACAGACTTCGACGCGATCGTCGTCGGGGCGGGCTTCTCGGGCCTCTACATGCTCTACAAGTTGCGCGAGGCGGGCTTCACGACTCGGGTGCTCGAGTCGGGCGGCGGGGTCGGGGGCACCTGGTATTGGAACCGCTATCCAGGCGCCCGCTGCGACGTCGAGAGCGTGGACTACTCCTACTCCTTCTCACCCGAGCTCGAGCAGGAATGGACCTGGTCGGAGCGCTACTCAGCGCAGCCCGAGATCCTCGCCTACCTCGAGCATGTCGCCGATCGGTTCGAGTTGCGCCGCGATATCCAGTTCGACACGAAGGTCAGCTCGGCCCGCTTCGACGAGGACACCAACTGCTGGAACGTGACGACCGAGCACGGCGAGTCGCTCACCGCCCGGTTCTGCATCATGGCCACCGGCTGCCTCTCGGCACCGAAGCTGCCCGAGATCGAGGGCGTCGAGACCTTCGCGAGGGCGACCTATCACACCGGGCACTGGCCCCACGAGCCGGTCGACTTCAGCGGTCTGCGTGTCGGCATCATCGGCACCGGCTCGTCGGCGATCCAATCGATCCCGCACATCGCCCGCCAGGCCGCCCATCTGACCGTGTTCCAGCGGACCCCGAACTTCAGCGTGCCGGCGTGGAACCACCCCCTCGAGCCCGACTACGTCCAAGAGGTCAAGTCGGACTATCCCGCGAGGCGCGAGCTGTGCCGCACGTCGCAGGCGGGCTTTCCGACCGGCACCGTCGAAGAGGCGGCCAGCTCGGTGAGCGCTGAGGCTCGCCGGCGCCGCTACGAGGAGAAGGGGGCCGAGGGTGGCCTGCGCTTCCTCGGGTCGTTCACCGACCTCCTCGTCGATCCGGACGCGAACGAGACGGCGGCCGAGTTCATCCGGTCCAAGATCCGCGAGATCGTGAAGGACCCCGAGACCGCCGCCGCGCTGTGCCCGCGGGACTACCCGGCCGGGACGAAGCGGCTGTGCGTGGACATCGACTACTACGAGACCTACAACCGGCCGAACGTGACCCTCGTCGACCTCCGCTCGAACCCGATCGAACGGATCACCGAGGACTCCGTCGTCACCGCACAGGGGACCCACGAGCTCGACGCGTTGGTCTTCGCCACCGGCTTCGACGCCATGACGGGCGCGCTGTCCCAGATCGACATCGAGGGACTGGGCGGTCGGACGCTCAAGGAGAAGTGGAAGGACGGCCCCCGGGCGCACCTCGGGCTCACGGCGGCCGGGTTCCCCAACCTCTTCATGATCACCGGCCCCGGGAGTCCCTCGGTGCTGAGCAACATGGTGGTCTCGATCGAGCAGCACGTGGACTGGGTCACCCAGTGCATGGCGTACATGCGCGCCGAGGGACTGGAGCGCATCGAGCCGCAACCCGACGCCGAGGACGAGTGGGTCGAGCTCGTCTCCGCCCTCGCCGACTTCACGCTCTTCCCGCGGGCCAACTCCTGGTACCGGGGCGCCAATGTGGAGGGCAAGGCGCAGGTGTTCATGCCCTACGTGGGCGGGGTCTATACCTACCGTCAACAGTGCGACGAGGTTGCCCAGAGCGGGTACAAGGGGTTCTCCATCAGCTGATCGGGGATACTCGCCGGGCTGGCGGCCTGGTCGGTGCCGAGGTGACCGTCGTAGGCTGACCATGCACCAGCCGGTGCGAACCACGAAGGGGGAGGCATGCGAGTCCCGCTCACGATCGGCGACTTCCTCGAGCGGGCGGCCACCGTCTATGGCGATCGCATCGCTGTCACCGACGAGCCCGACGTGGCGGGGTCGCTCGGGCGCATCACCTACGGCGAGCTGCACGAGCGGGCCCGTGCGATGGCCGTCGGCTTCGACTCGATGGGCATCGGCCAAGGGGAGCGGGTGGCGATCGTCAGCCCCAACTCGGCTCGGTTCCTCATCTCCTATTTCGGGGTGAGCGGGTTCGGCAGGGTGCTGGTCCCTGTCAACTTTCGCCTCACGAGCGACGAGATCGCCTACATCGTCGAACACTCGGGGACAAGCCTGCTGCTCTACGACCCGGACCTCGACGAGGTCGTCTCCCGCCTGAGCGGGGTGAAGGCCGTGCGCCTCGACGGGGTCCAAGACGCCGAGCTCTTCGATCCCGCGATCGGGCGTGGCTCCGAGCCGTCGCGCTGGGAGGCCGAGGAGGAAGCGACGTGCTCGATCAACTACACCTCGGGCACCACCTCCCGGCCCAAGGGTGTCCAGCTCACCCACCGCAACTGCTGGCTCAACGCGGTGAGCTTCGGTTGGCACACGGGGGTCTCGGACCGCGACGTGCTGCTCCACACGCTGCCGATGTTCCACGCCAACGGATGGGGGATGCCCTACGCCGTCACCGCCATGGGCGGCCACCACGTGGTGCAGCGTAGGATCGAGGGCGAGGTCATCTTGACGAGGATCGAGCGCGAAGGCGTGACCCTCCTCTGCGCCGCTCCCGCCGTGGTCGCGAGCGTCCTCGCCGCCTCGGAGGATCGCCGGGCCGAGGGGCGACCGGCCCCTTCGGGTGTGCGGATCGTGGTGGCCGGGGCCCCGCCGCCCTCCAAGACGATCGAGCGGGTCGAGCAGGCGCTCGGCTGGGAGTTCATCCAGATCTACGGGCTCACCGAGACCTCGCCGCTCCTCACGATCAACCGGGCACCCGCAGAGTGGGACGAGCTCGCACCCGACGAGCGCGCGCGGCGCCTCAGCAGGGCGGGCGTCCCGGCGGTCGGCGTGCGGATGGCACTGAGCGATGACGGCGAGGTGCTTGCCCGCTCGAACCACGTCTTCGAGGGGTACTGGCGTCAGCCCGAAGAGACCGCCGAGGCGCTCGAGGGCGGTTGGTTCCATACCGGTGATGGCGGCTACGAAGACGGCGCCTACACGGTGATCACCGATCGCAAGAAGGATGTCATCATCACGGGCGGCGAGAACGTGTCCTCGATCGAGGTCGAAGACGTCCTCTACCAACACGCGGCGGTCGCCGAAGTGGCCGTGATCGGGGTCCCCGACGAGCAGTGGGGCGAGTCGGTCCTCGCCCTCGTGGTGCTGAGGCCCGGAGCGAGCGCGACCGAACAAGAGCTGATCGAGCACTGCCGGGCGCGCATGGCCCACTTCAAGGCGCCCCGAGCGGTCGAGATCCGTCAGGTCCTGGCTCGAACGGCGACCGGAAAGCTGCAGAAGTACAAGTTGCGCCAGCCCTATTGGGAGGGCCGCGACCGTCAGGTGAACTGAGGAGTAGCGGACGATCTACCGGGCGCGGCCATAGTCGTCGTCGAGGCGCTCGATGTCGTCCTCCTCGAAACCCTCCCCGTGCTGCACCTCGATGAAGACGAGCGGCGACGGGCCGGCGTTCTCGATCCGATGGGCGACGCCGACCGGCACGTCGAGGGCGGCCCCCGGTCCGAGAGCCGAGGTCATCCCATCGAGGGTGACCGTTCCCTCGCCCTCGACCACGAACCAGTGCTCCGAGCGCCGTGCGTGGCGCTGATAGCTGAGCCGCTGCCCAGCGCCCACCGTGATCCGCTTCACCTTGTGCGAGCCGTGTTCGGCCAGGACCTCGAAACGGCCCCACGGCCTGTCCTCGACGTGCACGGGGACGATTCTGCCTGCTCGCAGCGCGCTCGCGGTGGTCCGTTCGCCGCCATGGCTCCGAACGGGCCGCGCCGGTACGCTTGAGCCGTGGAGCTGACGTTCTACGGGGCGCGCGGGTCGTGCCCGTGTGCCGGCGAGCACTATCAGCGCTACGGCGGGAACACGGCCAGCGTGCTCGTGCGGACGTCGAGCGACGAGCTCATCGTGCTCGACCTCGGGACGGGCCTGCGTGCGCTCGGGGTGGCGGTCTCCTCGGACCACCCCTCGGGTGGCCGGCCGGTGCAGGCGACCGCACTCCTCACCCACCTGCACTTCGACCACATCCTCGGGCTTCCCTTCTTCGGGCCGCTCCGCCACGAGGACTCCGTGTTCGAGATCTACGGGCCTCGTCAACCCGACGGCGAGCTGTCCGGGATCCTGGGCGACGTCGTTCGCCCCCCCTTCTTCCCGGTGCCGCTTCAGCACCTCCTCTCGGACCTCCGCTTCCACGACGTGGCCGACGGCGACGTCTTCGCGATCGGTCACGCAAAGGTCCGTGCCCGCGTCGTGCGCCACCCCGGTGTGACACTCGGCTACCGGATCGAAGCCGACGGTCAGTCCCTCGCGTACCTGCCCGACCACCAGCAGCCAGCGCCCGGCGAGCCATTGGACGACGGCGCCCTCGAGCTGTGCGAGGGCGTGGACGTACT
>DAHUZM010000034.1 GCA_027306525.1 Acidimicrobiaceae bacterium | reverse complement strand
CGAGGGCCTGGGTTCGGCCGCGCTGCGACGGGTCGACCCGTCACGGTGCAGAATCACCCGGCCACCTCGTCGATCGTAAGCCGCCGGCCGTCCGACGGTGCCGACATCGTACCTGTTGACCAGCCAATTCGATCACTGCGCCGGACCGCGCCGGCGAGCACCTCGCGACGGGCACCCGAGGGCGCTCATCCGGGGCGGCACAGCACCTCGCCGTGGAGAACCGAGAACCACCCGTCGGGTTCGTCCGCCCAGCGCAGCCACGCCGCGCCGATTGCCTCGAGTGTCGCCTGGTCGGCGAGGCCGAGCTCGAGGATCCGGGTCGCGACGGCGCTCGCGGTGAAGCGCTCCGCCCAGGTCTCGGCCCACCAGCGGCGGTCCTCGGGGGTGGCGAAGCACCACGCCGAGGCGGAGGGCTCGATGCCGATGCACCCGGCGGCGCGTGCCCATGCGACGAGGTGGCGCGCCGCATCGGGTTCCCCGCCGTTCGCGCGGGCGGTGCGGCGGTAGAGGTCGAGCCACTGGGCGAGCTCGGGGTAGTCGGGATACCACCCCATCGTGGCGTAGTCGCCGTCACGCAGCGCGATCAGCCCCCCCGGGCGGCACACCCGACGCATCTCGACCAGCGCGGCCACGGGGTCATCGAGGTGCTGGAGGACCTGGTGCGCGTGCACCACGTCGAAGGCGTGATCGGCGAATTCCATTGCGTAGACATCGCCTGGGACGAATGCGAGGTCCGGAATGCCAACCGTGGACTCCCGCGCGGCCCGCACCACCTGCTCGGAGCGGTCCAGACCGAGCACGCTCCCGGGGGCGACCAGCGCGGAGAGGCCCGCCGTGATCGTCCCGGGCCCGCAGCCGACGTCGAGCACCTCGAGTCCCGGTCGCAGGTGGGGGAGGAGATAGCCGGCCGAGTTCTCAGCGGTCCTCCAGCGGTGCGAGCGAAGCACGCTCGCATGATGGCCGTGGGTGTAGCGGGGGGCGGGGGTGGCGTCGTCGGGCATGACGACGTTCTTAGTCCTCCCCGGAAAAGCGCTCCCACGCCGACTGGCGCGTCATGCCGAGCGCCTCGCCGACCTTGGCCCAGGTGGCGCCGAGCTCGCGGGCTCGACGCACGCATTCGGTGAGGTTCGCCTCGACCTGGGTCCCGGCCGCCGCATAGCTGGGGAGCATCGCCAAGAGCTGGTCGCCCGTCAGCTCGCCCTGCCAGGGGAGTGGACGGGGTGGCCCGCTCGACGTCTCGGTCATGACGGTGGTGCACAGCCCGACGCAGACGTCGCAGATGTACACGCCCGGCCCCGCCACCAGCTTCTTCACCTCGGTGTTGGGCTTCAGGCAGAACGAGCAGCAGGCGATGGGAGTCGTGGTCCCGGCCATGTCGCGACCTCCTCGATGTCAGGCGCCACCTTACAGCAAGGCGTCAGGAGAAACCTGACAATCTGGTTCCCACGGGCGGCGTCGGAACCCGCCGAATCGCCCGCCCGGTCGGAATCACCCTGGTGGGCGAGGGGGGACTTGAACCCCCACGTCCTTGCGGACACAGGAACCTGAATCCTGCGCGTCTGCCTATTCCGCCACTCGCCCGGAGCCGGATCAGGCTAGTCAAGCCACTGCGCCCGTCTCCACCCGCGGTGAGCAGGGCCGGCGCGGCACAGCGCATCGGGATTTCCAGCCCCTGCCGGTAGGATGTCCGAGACCATGGGACTCCAGCAGTTCGAGGACAGACTCGAGCGCCTTGTGGAAGGAACGTTGGCCAAACCCTTCCGTAGCAACCTCCAGCCGGTCGAGATCGGGCGCCGCCTGACACGAGAGATGGACCTCCATCGGCGTGTCGGCGTGCGCGGGCTCATCGCGCCCAATTCCTTCTCGGTGACGCTCGCCAAGCCCGACGTCGACCGGTTCGCCAACTTCCTCGACGCGCTCGTCCGCGAGCTCGCCGAGGCGGCGCGGGAGCACGCTCGCAACGAGCAGTACATCTTCGTGGGCCCGATCGATGTCCAGATCCTGGAGGGGCCGAGGCTCCGGGCAGGCCGCTTCAACATCGATGCCGAGGTCATCGAGGGCCCCGACGGTCTCGCACCCGCCGAGCTTGTGCTTCCTGGGGGTGGCCGGGTCCAGATCGAAGGCGAGCCCCTGGTCATCGGCCGGATGCCCGAGTGCTCGATCGTGCTCAGCGACCCCAACGTGAGCCGGCGTCATGCCGAGGTGCTTCGAATGAACGACGCCTTCATGATCCGGGACCTCGGGTCCACCAACGGCACCAGGGTGAACGGGATGCCGGTGCGGGAGAGCTACCTCTCGACCGGCGACAGCATCACCGTGGGCTCCACGACCCTCATCTTCGAGATGCTATGAGGGCGCATCTCCCGTGCTCCTTCTAGGCACCAACTACTCGGCGATCATCCGGCCACTGCAGTGGTTGGTCGTGATCCTGATCTTCTTGTTCTTCCTTCGGGTCGTCCGCGCCGTGTTCGTGGAGGTTCGCCCTGCCGGACCGACACGCGCCCAGCGGCGGGCGCAGCGCAGGGCGGAGGACGAGGACCAGCGCCCGCTGCGTGAGACCCGGTCGCGCCGTCAACTGCGCCTGGAGGTCATCGAGCCACACGAGCGTGAGGGCACCGTCTACGACCTCGATGGCGAGGTGACGGTCGGCCGTTCCAACGGCTGCGGGATCCCGACGACCTACGACGCGTACAGCTCCACGGTGCACGCCCGGCTCTATCGAAGCGGCGGCCAGGTCTGGGTCGAGGACCTGGGCTCGACCAACGGCACGTTCGTCAACTCGGAGCGGATCTCGCAACCGTCCCGCCTGGCCAAGGGCGATCTGTTGCAGATCGGGGCGACGGTCTTCGAGGTCCGCCGATGACAGTCCTGCGGTCCGGGGTCGCCACCGATGTCGGTCGGGCCCGGGACAGCAACGAGGACCGCGCCGCCGCTGGCGACACCCTCTTCGCAGTGGCCGACGGGATGGGGGGCCACGTCGGAGGCGAGGTGGCGGCGCGCATCGCCGTCGACACGCTGCAGAGCGCCTATGACCAGAACCCGACGATCGCGGGATTGCGCGAGGCGTTCGTCGCGGCCAACTCGGCGATCTGGGAGAAGAGCCTCGAGGTCGAGCAGCTGCGGGGGATGGGCACGACCCTCACGGCCGCCGGGCTGACCGTGGGCTCCGACGGCCGGGACGTGATGTGCCTCGCCAACGTCGGCGACTCGCGGGCCTATCTCATGTCGGGCGGCCAGGTCCGCCAGATCACCGCCGACCACAGCCTGGCCGAGGAGCGGGTCCGCCACGGCGAGATGACCGAGGCCGAGGCGGAGGTGCACCCGCACCGGCACATCCTCACGCGGGCGCTCGGTGTCGGCCCCGACGTCGACGTCGATCTTTGGGAGCTGCACGTCCACACGGGCGACCGCTTGCTGCTCTGCAGCGACGGATTGACCAACGAGGTCAGCGTCGCCCAGATCTCGCAGGTGCTCGAGACGGTCAAGGACCCCCGCAAGGCGGCCCGAGCCCTGGTCGACCGGGCAAACGCCCACGGTGGGAGCGACAACATCACCGTCGTCGTGGTGGACGTGCTCGTCGGCGAGGAGGGAGCGCCCGAACCCTCGGCGGTTTCGCGGGTCTCGGTGCCCGGACCGGTGAACGTGGTGCGGAGGGCCTCGGGCGCCGAGGGTGCCCCCCCCGTGACCGGCACCCATCCGGGGGGAGACCCGATCACCGCGGTGGTGCGGGCGGTCCCAGGCGGACGTGACCCCGACGCGCCGGCCGCCGAGGCCTTCGTCTCCTCGCCGGCCGCCGTGCAGACCCTTCCCCCGCGCGAGTACCGGCCCCGGCCCGAGCTGGCCCCGCTGCCCCGCGAGACGCGGCGCGAGCGCCGGCGCAGGCTGGGCATCCCCCGCCGGATTACGCTGCGCGTGATCCTGTTCTTCGTCCTCGTCCTGGCCGTGCCGGCCGGGGCGGTGGCCGTTGTGCACTGGTACGCGATGGACAACTGGTACGTGGCGGTCGACCACGACCACCTGGCCGTCTACCAGGGCCGCAAGGGTGGGTTCCTCGGGTTCCAGCCCAAGCTCTTGGACCTCACGGGCGTGACCACCGCACAGGTGCTCCCACGCAGGCTCCCCGCTCTGCGCGCGACGGTGAACGAGCCGTCGCTGCGGGCGGGCGAGCAATACATCGCAAACCTGCACCAAGAGTTCTTGGCGCAACAGAACAGCGCGGCGCTCAATGGCGGGCTCTAGTGTCCCGGCGCATCCGCTGGTTGGGGCTCGTCCTCATCGTGTGCTTCGCCCTCGTGGTCGTGCAGCTCGTGAACATCCAGGTCTCCAAGGGCCCGTCGCTCGCGCAATCGGGCTCCAATCCGGTCAATCGGGTCCCCAACTATCTCGAGGAGGATCGGGGAAACGTGTACGCCGCCGACGGCACGCTGCTCGCCACGTCGGTACGAATTGCGCCCAGCGGCTCGCACTCCTACCAGTTCAAGCGGGTGTACCCGACCGGAGCGCTGTTCTCTCAGATCGTCGGGACCTACTCGCCCTTTTACCGCTCCACCGGGGTCGAGGCCACCTACGGCTCGTACCTCGAACGGCACGAGCGCTCGGCCGAGACGCTCAGCCAGCTGCTCTCACCGCCCGGCGCGACCACCGACGACATCACGCTCACGGTGGTACCGGCCCTGCAGCGAGCCGCTGTCGACGCCCTGAACGGCCTTCCGGGGCCCAACCGGGACGGGGCGATCGTGATGGTGGACCCCCGTACCGGCGCGGTCCTGGCGATGGCGTCGAGTCCGAGCTACGACCCGACGCCGCTCACCGCCCCGAGCTACGGGGAGGAGCGCGCTGCTTGGAACGCCTACCACGCCCAGGACGCGGAGGGTTACGCCCCCATCTACCCCTTGGCTACCTACAACGCGATCCCACCCGGGTCGACGGCGAAGGTCGTCACCACGGCGGCCATCTTCAACCTCGATCCCGTGCTCGCCTCCTACGACTTCCCGGTCACACGATGCCTCACCAACATCCCCGACACGAATCAGCAGATCTGCAACGACGCCGACACTGCGGCTGCGGCCACACCCTGCGGCGGGACGATCGCCGCGATGCTGCCCGAGTCCTGCGATCCTGGATATGCCAAGCTCGGCCTGCTTCTCGGTGCCGACCACCTTGCCCGGCAGGCGGAGCTGTTCGGTTTCAACGCCGTGCCACCCTTGGATCTGCCAGCGGGCTACGTCCAGCCGTCGCGCTACCCGAACGCCAGACAGCTGAGCCCGGGAGGCGACCCCGGCGTGCCCGGCCAGGCCTACTCGGCCTTCGGCCAGCAGGACGTGGCGACCACCGCCTTGGAGAACGTGCTCGTGGCGGCGGGGATAGCCAACGGGGGAGCGGTGATGGCGCCGCATTTCTTGGCCAAGGTCACCGATGCCCAGGGCCAGGTCGTCAAGAGGTACCGGCCGCACGTCTGGAGGCAGGCGACCTCCGGCGCCGCGGCGGCCAACGTGATCCCGCTCATGGAGGCGGTCGCGACGTCCCCGTCGGGCACCGCCTCGGGCGTCGGCTTCCCCCCCGCCTTGCACGTCGCGGTGAAGACGGGCACGGCCCAGGTGGGCTACCCGAGCATCACCTCGGTCGCCGACTGGATGATCGGCTTCGCGCCGGCCACGAACCCCAGGGTGGCCATCGCGGTCGTCGTGCCGTCACAGCCGCTCTCCACGGCCGGCGCGACGATCGCCGGCCCGATCGTCAAGACCATGCTCCTCGCTGCGCTGGCCCCGTGACCAGGCGTTGGAGTCTTCCCGAGGGGTACCCGACCTACCCCAGGCGGCGCACGTTGCCGCGTAGGCTCTGAGCGCCATGCAGCCCGTCGAGACCCCACGCGTCTTCTCGGACCGCTACGAGCTTACGCACCTGATCGCTCGGGGTGGGATGGCCGAGGTCTATCGAGCCCGGGACCGGCTCTTGGACCGCCCCGTCGCGCTCAAGGTGCTGTTCCCCGAGCTCTCGGTCGACCGGGCCTTCGTCGAGCGGTTCCGGCGGGAGGCACAGGCGGCGGCGAAGCTCTCGCATCCCAACATCGTTCCGGTGTTCGACTGGGGCGAGGACTCGGGCTCGTACTTCATCGTGATGGAGTTCGTCGACGGCCGCCCGCTCTCGGCGGTGTTGCGCGAGACGGGCCCCATCGAGCCGGCGCGCGCTGCGCAGGTCACCGCCCAGGTCGCGGCGGCACTGGCCTCCGCACACCGCCACGGCGTTGTGCACCGAGACATCAAGCCCGGCAACGTGCTCATCACCCACGACGGCCAGGTGAAGGTCACCGACTTCGGCATCGCCCGAGCCGTCAACACCGAGGAGAGCCTCACCCAGACCGGCGCGGTGATGGGCACCGCGACCTACTTCTCGCCCGAGCAGGCAGAGGGCATCGGCGTCGACGCGCGCACGGACATCTACTCGCTCGGTGTCGTGCTCTTCGAGATGTTGACCGGGCGTCCGCCCTTCCTCGGTGACACGCCGGTGTCCGTGGCGTCCAAGCACGTGCGTGACATCCCCCCGACCCCGCGGGAGTTGCTCGACACCGTGCCGGCCGAGCTCGAGGCCGTGACCATGAAGGCGATGGCCAAGCAGCCCGATCAGCGATACCAGAGCGCCGAAGAGTTCCGGTCGGACCTGCTGCGCTTCGTCGAGGGCCAGCCCGTCGAGGCGAGCCCGCCCAACGGCAACATGGCAGCGACCGGGGTGATCGGCGCCGTCGGTGCCATGGACGCGACGGCTGCCGTCGGGCCGAGCACCCGGGCGTTCCGCTCCCCGACGCGGCCTCGCGAGCGGCCGAACGGTCGGCGACCGTGGGGCTGGATCACGCTCCTCGTCGTCCTGCTCGCAGCGCTCGCCGTCGTCGCGTACCTCCTGGTGAGCACGTTCACCGGCGGGTTCGCCCTCCCCAACGTCGTCGGCAAGCCCGCGACGCAGGCCGAGCAGATTCTTACCTCGAAGGGGCTCGTCATTGGCACGACGCGCCACGTGACCAACACGGCCAAGTCGGGCACCGTGCTCAGCACCGACCCGGCCCCGGGTACGCACGTCTCGAAGAAGGCGGTCGTGAACCTGGTGATCAGCGCGGGCGAGGTGAAGGTGCAGGTCCCAAACGTCGTGAACGACGACCTCGGAGCGGCCGAGGCGCTCATCACCAACGTCGGGCTCGTACCCAGGGTGAAATTCGTGAACAGCCCCGGACAGCAGAACGTCGTGCTCTCCCAGTCGCCGATCGGCGGCACGAGCATCCGGAAGGGATCGACCGTGACGATCTCGGTGCCCAAGCCGACGAATCAGGTGTCGGTGCCCGATCTCATCGGGCTCACCCCGCCCCAGGCCTCCGCCCAGCTGAGCGGCGCAGGCCTCACCGTCGGGTCGCAGTCCAACGCGTGCTCGAACTCGGTCCCCTCGGGTGAGGTCTCGGGCTCCAGCCCGGCCGCGAGCACCTCTGTCGGCCGGGGGACCGCGGTCAACCTGACGATCTCGTCGGGTCCCTGTCAGGTGATCATCCAAAACGTCCAGGGCAAGTCGCAGAGCGCGGCGACGACCGCGCTCCAGGGGCAGGGGCTCACCGTCCAGGTTGCCACCACCACGACGTGCAACGCATCGGACCAGGGCAACGTGGTTGCCCAGAGCCCGGCAGCCGGCACGCAGGTCACCCTGCCGGCGACCGACACGATCACGGTCTGCAACGCCCCGTCGCCGACGACCACCACGACGACCACCACCACCACGGTGCCCTAGGAGGACGCGTCCGACCGATGTCCGACCGCGCCGGCGCGAGACGCACCCGCAGGGCGCGGCGAGGTGCCGCGGCGACGCTGGTCGCGGCGGGCCTCGGGCTCGCCGTGCCGGCACCCGCGTCCGCAGTCGTGGCGAACCCCCATCCCCTCGCGAGCGCCCTCTCCAAGGCGCTCGCGGCGTCGCGCGCGCAGCGCTCGGTGTTCTGGCGCGGCACCTCCTCGTCGAACGGCGCGACCGTGATCGAGACCACGAACGCCGGAGTCTCCCGGGGCACCCAGACGGTCACCGTCAAGGTCGGCGCCCGCAACGCCGGGTCCATCGCGATCAAGCTGTTCGGCAACACCGTCTACATGCGAGGGACCACCGCCGCCAGCCTGCTGTTCCAGGGGTTCACCCCGGCCGCGGCTTCGGCCGAGGTCAACCGGTGGATCGCGATCCCCTCGAGCCAGTCGTTCTTCCAGGTGATCGCGGCGGGACTCACGGTGAAGAGCACCGTCGAGGAGCTCAACCTCACCGGCCGGTTGCACAGGGCGCGGCGCACCAGGGTGCTCGGCCATCGCGTGCTCGGCATCGTGGGGACCCTCTCGCTCGGGGGCGTGAGCGGACCGGCCACCTTGTACGTCCCGAGAAGCGGGAGGCCGCTGCCGCTCGAGGAGACGACCTCGGGCGGTGGCCCCGGGGTGATGACGCTCGGGCGATGGGGGGAGCGGATCCATGTGGGTTCGCCCCCCGAGGCGGTTGGCTTCCGCCCCTCATGGATCCAGCCGACCAACGGCGGCGCCCCCTCGGCGCCCTCGGCGCCGATCGCGCTCTGAGGCGGGCGCGCTCAGGCGGCCAGCTGGCCGAGGAAGTTCCCGAGAAGCCGCGGGCCCGACACGGTGAGGATCGACTCGGGATGGAACTGCACGCTCTCGAGCGCGAACGAGCGATGCCGGAACCCCATGACGACCCCGTCACTCGTTCGTGCGCTCACCTCGAGGTCGCCAGGGACGCTCTCGGGCTCGATCACGAGGGAGTGGTAGCGGGTCGCCACGAGGGGGCTGGGGAGCCCGGCGAACACACCGGCGGCGTCGTGGTGGATCTCGGAGGTCTTGCCGTGCATGAGGGTGGGGGCCGGAACGGTCCGCCCGCCGAAGACCTCTCCGATGCACTGGTGGCCGAGGCACACGCCGAGAATCGGGATCTTGCCGGCGAAGGCCGACCCGGCCTCCATCGAGACGCCGGCCGACTCGGGCCGCCCGGGACCCGGTGAGATCACGATGCCGTCGGGTTCGGCCGCCGCAATGCCGGCGACGTCGATTGCGTCGTTGCGGTGGACCACCGGCTCGGCCCCGAGTTCGCCCAGCTCCTGGACGAGGTTGTAGACGAACGAGTCGTAGTTGTCGATGAGCAGGACCCGGGCTCCCACGGCGCGCGCCATGGTAGCGGCGCCGTCCTCTCTGTAGTCTCGGGGCCGATGGCACCGAAGACCACTGGATCCGGCCGCGCCCAGCCCAAGTCGTCGCGTCGCGTCGGTCGTTACACGCCGCCCGAGCAGAGCGGCCGCTACACCCGCCCGGTGCCGACGAAGGTCCGCCGGAGCGCGAGGTGGTACGGCCCGCTGATCGTCTTCATGATGGTCTTCGGGATCCTCATGATCCTTCTCAACTACCTGACCGTCCTGCCCGGGGCGGTGTCGGTCTGGTATCTGATCACGGGCCTCGTGATCATCTTCGCTGCCTTCATGATGGCGACGCGATATCGCTGAGGGTCCTCAGCCCATCCGCTCGATGATGCACGCGTTGGCGAGTCCGCCGCCCTCGCACATCGTGAGCAGCCCGTAGCGGCCGTTCGTCCGCTCGAGCTCGTTCAAGAGGGTCGACAGCAGCTTGGCGCCCGACGCGCCGAGCGGGTGACCGAGGGCGATGGCGCCGCCGTTCACGTTCACCTTCTCCATGTCGGGGTGGAGCTCCTTCTCCCACGCGAGCACGACCGAGGCGAAGGCCTCGTTGATCTCCACCGCGTCCATGTCATCGATCGAGAGCTTGGCGCGCTCGAGGACCATCCTGGTCGCCGGGATCGGGCCAGTCAGCATCGAGACGGGATCGGCGCCCGTCACCGCGAAGGCGACGAAGCGGGCCCGCGGCGTGTAGCCGAGAGAGGCCGCCTTCTCCTCGCTCATGATGAGGGCACCCGACGCCCCGTCGGTGATCTGCGACGAGTTGCCAGCGGTGACCTTGCCGTCCTCCTTGAAGGCGGGCTTCAGGTTGGCGAGCGTCTCGACGGTGGTGTCGGGGCGGATGCCCTCGTCGACGCGGAAGATCTCGTCTGTGTCGTTGCCCTCGTCGTCTCGGACGGGAAGCGCGATGATCTCGCGCTCGAAGCGGCCCTCGGCGGTCGCACGAGCGGCCCGCTGCTGGCTCTGGGCGCCGAAACGATCGAGGTCCTCGCGCGAGATGCCCCACTTGTCGGCGATCATCTCGGCCCCGATGCCCTGGCTGACCAGCCCACCGACCTCCGCGTAGCGGGCCGCCACCCGCGGCCCGAAGGGAAACCCGACCTCCCGGACGATGGAGGACCCCATGGGGACGCGGGTCATGACCTCGACGCCGCCTGCGACCACCATGTCGTACGCGCCGGCCATGACGCCCTGGGCGGCGAAGTGGACAGCCTGCTGGGACGAGCCGCACTGCCGATCGATGGTCGTGGCGGGCACCGACTCGGGCCAGGCCGCCGCGAGCACCGCCGAGCGGCCGATGTTGAGCGACTGCTCGCCGACCTGCATGACGCAGCCGGTGATGACGTCGTCGATCTGGGCCGGATCGAAGCCGTTGCGCTCCTGGAGGGCCTTCAGCGGCTCGGAGGCCAGGTCGACGGCGTGCCAGTTGCGCAGCTTCCCGTTGCGCTTGCCTCCGGCGGTCCGAACGGCGTCAACGATCACGGCGGTGGTCATGGAATCTCCTCCCGATGCTGCGGGGTGCCCTGGTTGCGGCCCTGTCCATGCTAGTTGCCACCCCGCTGCGGCCGCCTCCGGGCCCCGAGCGGCCTCGCCCCGCGCCTCGGCGGGGAGCCACTCCTTCGGGGGCGAGTAGCGTCGCTCCGATGAGCGATGCAACCACCGCATCTCGCGCCCCGCGCGACATGGACCGCTGGCTCGGCGACGGCGGGATGAAGATCATCGCCGCCGTCGGGGGCGCCCTCGAGTCCTATGGCGTGGACGGCGAGGACCTCGGCTGGGTCGAGGGTTCGTTCTCCCCGACGGAGCTCGCCTGCAACCTCGGCGGCATCGTCCAGGCCGGCGTCCACTCCCTGCTCCTCGACGCGTGCATCAACTTCGCGATCAACGCGGCGCTGCCCCGAGGAGACCGGGCCCGGGCGACCCTCGAGCTCAAGACCGAAACCATGCGACCGGCGGTCCCGGGCACCACCTATCGCATGCGTGGCGAGGTCGTCAGGATGGCGAAGCAGGTCGCCTACGGGGAGGCGACGCTGCGCGACGGGGAGGGCCAGCTCTTCACGCGGGCGACCGGGACCTTCCTCCTCCATCGCGCCGCCGAGGGCGCGTAGGGATCAGTTGCCGATGTGGTTGGCCGGCACGGTGCCGAGCCGGCCCGCCTGGAAGTCCTCGAACGCCTGGGCCAGCTCCGCCCGCGTGTTCATCACGAAGGGCCCGTAGGCGGCGACCGGCTCACGGATCGGCGTCCCGCCGAGCACCAGCACCTCGAGGGCCTGCACGTCGCCGTCCTGCGAGCGATCGGCCTCGAGCACGATGGCATCGCCGCCTCCGTGCACCGCGAGCTGCCCCATCGCGAACCGACGGCGCTCCTCGCCCACCGTCCCGCGTCCGGCGAGGGCGTAGGCGAGCGAGTTGAACTCCCGGGGCCAGGGCAGCACGAGACGCGAGCTCGGAGCGAGCGTCGCGTGCACCATGGCAATCGGGGTGTGGGTCAGGCCCGGCCCCCTGTGCCCGGCCACCTCGCCCGCGATGACCCTGACGAGGGTGCCGCCGTCCGCCGAGGCGAGGAGCACTGCGGCGCCAGGCTCGATGTCCTGGTAGCGCGGGTCCACCCACTTGGATGCCGCGGGCAGGTTCACCCAGAGCTGGATGCCGTGGAAGAGCCCGCCCGTCACGACGAGCGATTCGGGCGGCCGCTCGATGTGCAAGATGCCCGAACCGGCGGTCATCCACTGGGTGGCGCCGTCGGTGATGAGGCCGCCGCCACCGATCGAGTCCTGGTGCTGGAAGATGCCGTCGATCATGTAGGTCACGGTCTCGAACCCGCGGTGGGGGTGCCACGCTGTGCCCTTCGGCTCGCCGGGCCCGTAGTGCACCTCCCCCATCTGGTCCATGTGGACGAACGGGTCGAGATCCGCCAGGGGGACCCCGGCGAAGGCGCGCCGGACGGGGAAGCCCTCGCCCTCGAAGCCCGAGGGGGCCGTGGTCACGCTCTTCACGGGGCGGAGCACCGTGTGCGCGGGATCCGGCGGACCGATCCGGGGCAGCACGAGAAGATCTTCGACGGTCACTGCAGGCACCTGGGCACCTCCCGATGCGTTGCGAACGGCTCATCCAACGCCGGGGGCGAGTCGGCCATTCCCCCGAGGGGCCGAGCACGCGCGGGTCGCCGGTAGCGTTGGTCCGGCGAGAGGGGGAGGCGATGGGGAGCGACTGGGCGCGGCCGGTGGTCCACTGGGAGATCGTCGCGAGGGATCCCGACGCGCAGGCCGCCTTCTACGGGGAGCTCTTCAACTGGTCGATCGGCGAGGGACCCATCGCGCAGATCCCCCCGGGCATCGGCGGACCCGAGCCCGGACCCGGCGGACACATCCGGAAAGGGGACAGGCCGGCGATCGCCCTCTACGTCCAGGTCCGCGACATCGCGGCATCCATTGCCCGGGCCGACGAGCTCGGTGCGCGGGTCCTGAGCGGTCCCTTCGACGTACCCGGCGGTCCCACCATCGCGTTCATGGAGGACCCCGAGGGCAACCCGCTCGTGCTGGTCCAGCAGTAGGTCAGCCGATCTCCTCGTAGCGCTCGACAGCGACGCTCGACGCGTAGAGCAGGGCCATGAAGCGCTGCGCGAAGGGATCGTCGTCCCACCGGCGGGCAGCGTCGGCCGAGGCTTCGGCCGACGCCCACAGGTCGATCACGATCCAGCCACCGTCGTCACTTCGGGCCGTGGTCCGGCGGAGGAGCCCCGGCTGCCGGTAGGCGAACCCCTCTTGGAGCGCCTTGTCGGCGGCGAGGAACTCGGCCATCGAGGCGCCCTGGGCCAGGGTGAAGCGCATCGTCTCGATCACCCGACAAGGCTACGGGCTCGGCCGACACGTCCGCTTGGACGTCGAGAGCCAAGGAATCGCCCGCAGCGCCCCGAGCGGCGTCGGAGCGACAGGGCGGGCGCTGCGGCGGATGAACCCCGAGCGGAACGTCGCGTGCACCGACGCACCGTCACGCGCCGAGCGCGCGAGCCCGAGCGCCCTACCCGCTCACCTCCGGGACGCGCACCCGTTCGGGTAGGTGCAGCGCGAGCAGCTTGCGGGTCACGTCTCTTGGGAGTGACCGGCGGGTCAACAGCGAGCCACCGACCATCGCCGCGAACGCGAGCGGCACCGTCCAGATCGCCGGCTCGCCGAGGAGGACGGCGGGCCAGCCGCTCTTGCCGACGCCGGCGATGGTGAGCACCACGCCGAGCGACGACGCCCCGCCACCGAGGACGAGGCCCAAGAGCGCGCCCTTCCAGGTCAGCCCGGGCCACCAGATGCCGAGCAGGAGCAGCGGGCAGAACGAGGAGGCGGCGATTGCAAATGCCCACCCCACGAGCACGTTGATGGCGATGCCGCCGACGAGGAGGGCGGCCAGGGTGACGACCACGCCGGCCGCCACGGCCGAGGTCCGAAAGGATCTCACCCCGCGGCGCAAGAGGTCGTGGGACAGCGCCCCGGCCATGGAGATGAGCAGGCCCGAAGAGGTGGAGAGAAACGCTGCGAAGGCCCCGGCGGCGGTGAGCGCCGAGAGCACGATCCCGGCCGTGCCGGCGGCGGCCATTCTCGGAAGGGCGAGGACGACGGAGTCGGTTTGTCCGCTCGTGTAGAGCCCGGGTGCCTCGAGCCGACCGAGGAGGGCGAAGATGGCGGGGAAGACGTAGAAGCACGCGAGCAGGAGCAAGACCACCGAGGTCGTCTTGCGGGCCGCGACCCCGTCACGGTTCGTGTAGAAGCGCACGAGGATGTGGGGCAGGCCGATCGCGCCGAGGAAGGTCGCGAGCACCACCCCGTAGGTGGAGGCGAGGCGGTGGGCCACGTGCCCGCCGATCCGCACGAGCGGCAGTTCCCATTGGCGATAGGAGAGCACCGCGTTGGAGGCGACGCTCGGGGCCGGCGTGCCTCTCGGGAAGGTCAGCGTGGTGCCTGCGCCGATGCGGTAGTCACCGCCGGCGAGCACAATTGGGCCGTTCCGTCGGACGCCATCGACCACACCGAGCGCGTCGACGGTGACCGGCCGCTGCACCCGCACCACCTCGGCATCGGGGAACTCGACCTTGGTCACCTTGTGGAAGATCGGCGGCGCGGCACGGTTCACCGGCGTCAGTGCCGGGTGCTGTACGAGCATCAACAGCACGAGTGCCGGCACCGCGATGGCGACGAGCTTCAACCAGTACTGGAACGCCTGCACGAAGGTGATGCCCTTCATGCCGCCGCTCGCGATGCCGACCACCACGACGACGCCGAGGACGACGACGCCGATCCAGGCGGGACCACCGACGGCCTCCTGCACGGTCAGGCCGGCCCCTTGGAGTTGGGGCAGCAGATAGAAGCCACAGATCACGAGGACCATCACGGTCGCGGCACGGCGCAGCAGCGGCGAGTCGAGGCGGCCCTCGGCGAAGTCGGGGATGGTGTAGGCCCCGAAGCGGCGAAGTGGGGCCGCGACTGCGGCCAGAAGGACGAGGTAGCCGGCCGCGTACCCCACGGCGTACCAAAGGGCGCCGAGCCCCTCTTGGAGGGCGAGACCTGCGATGCCGAGGAACGAGGCGGCCGAGAGGTACTCGCCGCAGATCGCGGAGGCGTTGAGCGTCGGGGGCACCCGTCGGGCGGCCACGAGGAAGTCGGCCGGCGTCTTCGCGACGCGGACCCCGCGTGCGCCGAGCACCGCGGTCCCGACGGCCACCGCCACGATCGCTCCCAAGATGAGCGGCTCAGTCATCGCGCTGTTCGAGCAGCTCGGCGAATCGGTCCTCGACGCGTTCGGCCCGGCGCCGGTACCAGAACCCGAGGAGGACGAGCGGCGGATAGATGCCGCCGCCGAGGACGATGAAGGTGAGCGGCACGCCACCGACCGAGGCCTGGCCGAGGCTCGGCACGAGGACCGTTAGCAGCGGGTAGAGGAGCAGGAGGGCGGCGGCCGGGACGAGCACCGCGATGGTTGCGCCCAGCTGGGCTCGGATGAGCGAGCGCAGCAGCGTGCGCCCGTAGTTGTCCTGCTGGTAGAGGTCACCCGCGGCGGGCGACTGTCGCACCGCTGGCGAATGCCGGACCGGGGCCCGGACGACCTGGCGCTCGGTCATCGGCCGGCCGGGCGCGCGTGGCGGACGAGGCGGTCCCGCAGCTCTCGGAGGTGCCGCCGGCTGACTGGCAGCTCGCTGCCGGCCACCTTGACCGACGTGTGGGCCCCGTCGGTGCGCAGCTCCTCGATGTCGTGGAGGGCGACCAGGTAGCTGCGATGGATTCGGACGAAGCCGGACCACTGCTCCTCGAGCCAGGACATCGATGCCCGGAGGAGGTGGCTCGGCCCCTCACGCAGGTGCAGCCGGACGTAGTCCCCAGCGGCCTCGACCCAGCTGATGTCCTGGCGCGACACGATGATCGTCCGACCGGCGAACTCGACGCTGACCGTCTCGAGGTCGTCTTGGCCGGCACCGGCCACCCGATAGAGGACGCGCTCGAGGCGCTCCTTGTTGACCGGCTTCAGCAGATAGCCGGCCGCCCCAACGTCGAAGGCCTCGAGTGCGTGCTCCTCGTGGGCGGTCACGAAGACCACGACCGGGGGGTGCGAGAAGCGCCCGAGCACCCGCGCCAGCTCGAGGCCGTCGAGCCCCGGCATCCTGATATCGAGGAGTACCACGTCGAACCGGTCGTCGCGTAGATGCCGGAGGGCCTCGGTCGCGTTCTTGGCGACCGCCACCGGGCCGACCATGTCCGAGGTGCGCAGGAGGTAGGAGAGCTCGTCGAGGGACGGCTTCTCGTCGTCGACGGCCAGGATCGAGAGCGCCATCTACACGTGCACCCCGGCATGGAACTTCGGGATGCGCATCTGCACCTTGGTGCCCGCTCCCACGGCGGTCTCGATCGTGAGCCCGTAGTCCTCGCCGAACACCGCGCGCAGCCGCTCGTCCACGTTGTGCAGACCGATCCCCGGTCCCTGGCTCGTCCCCGAGAGCACGCGGCCGAGGTAGGTGGGATCGGCGCCGACGCCGTCGTCTTCGATGCTCACGACCGCCTCGCTGTCGGCATCCGCGATGACGATGGACAGCTTGCCCGAGCGTTCGCTCGGCTCGATGCCGTGGCGCACGGCGTTCTCGACGAGAGGTTGGAGCACGAGCGAGGGGAGCACGACGCTCAGCACCTCGGGCGCCACCCGCAAGGTGATCGAAAGCCGGTCGCTGAAGCGCGCCCGCTCGAGGTCGAGATAGGTGTCGACCAACCGCAGCTCCTCGGCCATCGTCACGAATTGGCCGTGGCTCCGGAAGCTGTAGCGGGTGAAGTCGGCGAACCCGATCAAGAGCTCGCGCGCCCGCTCGGGGTCGGTCCGCACGAAGGACTCGATCGCGCTGAGCGCGTTGTAGATGAAGTGCGGTGAGATCTGTGCGCGCAGGAAGCGAAGCTCGGCTTGGTCGGCGCGACGCCGGGACCGGTCGAGCTCGGCGAGCTCGAGGTGCCTCGACACGAACTGCGCGACCTCACCGGCGAGGCGGAGCTGTCCGGCCGAGCTGGCCGGGCCCGTGGAGGCCAGCGCGCCGACCACGACACCGTCCACCTGGATCGGCACGACGACGCCGCCCTCGAGCGGGCAGCCCGAGTCGCCACAGGCGTGCTCTTCGGGGGCGAGGGTCTGGGGCCGCCCACTCGACATGGCGGCATGCACCGGGGCGTCGAGGAGCGCCGCGTGCCCCTCGTCGACGTTGTCGCTGGCGAGGGTGCCTCCGAGGTCCGCCAGGGCGGCGCCCCGTGCGCCGAGGAGGGTGCGCAGGTGCGGGACCGCTCGCGCCGCGCTGTCGTGGCTCAGCCCGGCGCGCAGTGCCAGAGCGGCGAGGCTGGCCGTGTGGAGAGCCTCATAGGTGGCGCGCTGGGTCGGGGTGCCGAGATGCCGGCCGCCGCGCAGGGCGAACCACGCGACGCTGCCGATCACGAGGACCGCGACGATCAGCGACAACCACAAGGCCTCTCTCATGGTCTCCCCCGGAGCGGCCTCCGCGGTGAGGGCCGCGTCACCCAAGAGTCTGCCACGAGCCCCGCCGGTCGGCTCGGGGCAGCGCCGCTCGTCGCTCGAACCTGACCGTTCGTCGACCGCTTGGCGACGGCTCCGGCCGCTCGACGACGACGCCTTGCCACGAGGTGGGCCGGGCCGCAGTATCCGCCATGGCTGCTGGGAGACCCGGCAGCGACGAGACCGGCCACGGGCCGGAGGGGGTGGAGACATGTCGATGACGATGGGCGGTGACCGCGCCGCGCAGTCGGTGGAGGTCACGGCCCTTCCGCCAATCGCCGATCCTGCGCCGCTGGGCCTGGCGGGCTTCGCACTGACGACGTTCTTGTTGTCGGCGGCGAACGCCCACTGGATCCGGGGAACCGGCAACGAATGGCTCGGATATGCCTTCGGCTACGGCGGCCTGGTCCAGCTCCTGGCCGGTATGTGGGAATTCAAGAACCGCAACGTGTTCGGCGCCACGGCGTTCTCGACGTACGGCGGCTTCTGGATCGGCCTCGGCCTGTGGGCCGAACTGGTGGCACCGGGCGCCAAGTCGGTGGCGATCGCCAACAACGACCTGGGCTGGATCGTCCTCGGGTTCTTGATCATCAACACCTACCTGCTGCTCTGGAGCCTGTTCGTGTCTCAGGCGGTGTTCATGGTGTTCCTCACCCTTGAGATCACGGAGATCCTTCTCGTGATCGGGAACTGGAACTCTTCGGGTGCCAACATCCTCAAGGCCGCCGGCGTACTCGGCGTCATCACGGCCGCCGCGGCCTGGTACACCTCGGCCGCAGGCGTGGTGAACGGGATGGCCGGACGACACGTACTCTACGTAGGAAAGCCACTGGAACTGAGGCGAGCGAACTGAACATGGCCGAGAACACCGCCCTCTCCGCCCTGCTCCACGAGGACCGCAGGTTCGAGCCCCCAGGGGACCTCGCGGCGGCGGCGAACGCCCAGCCGGGCATCTACCAGGAGGCCGCTCAGGACCGGCTGGGGTTCTGGGAGCGCCAGGCGCAACGGCTGCAATGGGAGACGCCCTGGACCCAGGTTCTCGACTGGTCCGAGGCTCCGTTCGCCAAGTGGTTCGTGGGTGGTCGGCTCAACGTGGCGGTCAACTGTGTTGACCGCCACGTTGCAGCCGGTTTGGGCGACCGGGTGGCCTTCCACTGGGAGGGTGAGCCGGGCGACACGCGGACGATCACCTACTCCGACCTCCTCACGATGGTCTGCAAGGCCGCTAACGGCCTGACTTCGCTCGGGGTGAAGGCCGGCGACAAGGTGGCGATCTACATGCCGATGATCCCAGAGACGGTCGTCGCCATGTTGGCGTGCGCCCGGCTCGGTGCCCCCCACACGGTCGTCTTCGGCGGGTTCTCGGCGGAGGCGCTGCGGGACCGGATCCTCGACTGTGACGCCCGTACCGTCATCACCGCCGACGGCGGCTATCGCCGCGGTGCGGCCGCCGCCCTCAAGCCGGCGGTCGACGAGGCCGTGAGCGACTGCCCCGACGTCGGCGCGGTGTTGGTGGTGCGTCGAACCGGCCAGGACGTCGAGTGGACCGAGAATCGCGACCACTGGTGGCACGACGTCGTCGACTCGCAGCCCGAGACCCACGAGGCCGAGGCGTTCGACTCCGAGCACCCGCTCTACATCATGTACACGAGCGGGACGACGGCGAAGCCGAAGGGGATCTTCCACACCTCGGGGGGGTACCTGACGCACGTCGCCGCGACGCATCACTACATCTTCGACATCAAGCCGGAGACCGATGTCTTCTGGACGGCGGCCGACATCGGCTGGGTCACCGGGCACAGCTACATCGTCTACGGCCCGCTCGCCAACGCGACCACGTCGGTGATGTACGAGGGGGTGCCCGACGCCGGTGGTCGCGACCGCTGGTGGTCGATCATCGAGCGCTACAAGGTGAACATCCTCTACACGGCGCCGACGACGATCCGGACCTTCATGAAGTGGGGCGAGGAGCACCCGAAGGCCCACGATCTCTCCAGCCTGCGGCTGCTCGGGTCGGTGGGGGAGCCCATCAACCCCGAGGCCTGGATCTGGTACCGCACCCACATCGGTGGGAATCGCTGCCCGGTGGTGGACACCTGGTGGCAGACCGAGACCGGCGGCATCATGATCACCCCGCTCCCGGGGATCACCGCCACCAAGCCGGGCGCCGCGATGACCCCGTTCCCGGGCGTCTCGGCCGAAGTCGTCGACAACGCGGGGAACCCGGTCGGCAACGGGGAGGGCGGCTACCTGGTCCTGACCGAGCCCTGGCCCGGGATGCTCCGCGGCATCTGGGGAGACCCCGATCGCTACAAGGAGACCTACTGGTCGCGGTTCCCGGGGCGGTACTTCGCTGGTGACGGTGCCAAGAAGGACGACGACGGTGACCTGTGGCTGCTCGGGCGGGTCGACGACGTGATGAACGTCTCGGGCCACCGGATCTCGACGACCGAGGTGGAGCACGCGCTCGTCGGCTCTCCCCTCGTGGCCGAGGCGGCGGTCGTCGGGGCCTCCGACGCGACCACCGGACAGGCGATCGTGGCCTTCGTGACCCTGAAGGGGGAGGCGGCCGAGGGCGACACCGCGCAGGTCGTGACCGACCTGCGCGACCTCGTCGCCCACACGATCGGCCCCATCGCCAAGCCCAGGCAGATCCTCCTCACGCCTGAGCTCCCCAAGACGCGAAGCGGCAAGATCATGCGAAGACTGCTGCGCGACGTGGCCGAGGACCGGCCGCTCGGGGATGTCACGACGTTGCTCGACGCCACCGTGGTCAACGCAATCAAGGACCGGATCGCCACCGCCCCCGAGGAGGAATAGGCAGAGTCGCCGACGGCCGCGGCGGTGCGCGCCGCGCTCGGGCGGTGGGTCAGCCGAACAGCGCCAGAAGCTCCGCGTGGAGTTGCGCGCTCCCAGCGGCGACAAAGGAGCGCGAATCGAGATCCCAGGGCCTGCCCTCGGTGTCGGTGAGCACGGCACCCGCCTCGGCCGCGAGCAGGGCGCCCGCGGCGGTGTGCATGACGTCGGGCGCCGTGAAGAGCACGTAGCCGGCCATCTGGCCCGACGCCACGTACGCGAAACACAGGGTGCTCGAGAAGCAGCGGACGTTCCACCGGCCCGAGCCGATGGCGCTCGCCGCGATATGCGCCGAGCGCCGACGCTCGTCCGCTGGCCCGGGCCACGCGCCGAAGTCCACCAACATGGTCTCGGTCGACGCACGCAGCGGGTCGAGGCGCCGGTCATCGAGGTGCCACGCACCGCGGCCGGCCTCGGCGGCGAGGAGCCGGCCCGAGGAACCGTCGCCCACGACCGAGGCGGTGACCTTCCCCTCTTCCACCAGCGCGACGTTGATGGCGAACAGCGGGATGCGCGAGGCGTAGTTGGTGGTGCCGCACACCGGATCCACCAGCCAATATGCGCCCTGCGCGGGCGCACTGCCGCCGCGCTCCTCGCCGATCACCGGGTGCGGGGCCGCATCCCCGAGCGCGCCACGTAGGTAATCCTCGATGGCCACGTCGGCGTCGGTCACGATGTCGAGGTCGCCCTTCGAGCGCACCTCTCGGGGACCCCGGGCCGCCATGCGCAGGGCAACTCGCACGGCGGAGGCGGCGGCGGTGGTCTCGGCGCGCAGTTCGCTCATCTGCCCATCTTGACGAGCCGCGGCCCCCGGTGAAACCCGGTACGTCCGCCCGCGTCGAGTTCAGCGATCTCGTCGACCGATGTCGAGCGGTGCTTGGGGTTCGTCGGCCGTCACGAGGGCGTGGCCCGCAGCACTGGGCGCGGCCCTCTGTACACTCGTCTCTCGTGGACCGCCTGGGCGGGGCCCCGTCGTTCCGCCTCGATGATCGGGTCGCGGTCGTGATCGGCGGCACCGGTGTGCTGGGTCGGCGCATCGCCGCCACGCTCGCCGATGCGGGCGCACGAACCGTCGTCGTGGGGCGCGACGAGGCCAGGGGTGCGGCCGTGGCGGCGGGGCTGGCCGGCGCCCACGCCGACGTGCGCTTCGAGCGGTGTGACGCCACGAGACGCGAGGAGCTCACCGGCCTCGTCGAACGCGTCCTCGTGTCCCATGGTCGCGTCGACGTGCTCGTGAACGGAGCGGGCATGAATTCGGGCACGGCGTTCCTCGAGATCTCCGACGATGAGCTGGATCGCATCGTGGCCGTCGACCAGCTGGCGGTGGTCCGCAGCTGTCAGGAGTTCGGACGGTACTTCGTGGCGAGGGCGACAGCGGAAGGCACCGGCGCAAGCGTGATCAATCTGGGGAGCATGGCAGCGATGTCTCCTCTCTCGCGGGTCTTCACCTATGCGATGGCCAAGGCCGCCGTGCACAACCTCACGAAGAACCTGGCCCGTGAGTGGGGCCCTTTCGGCATCCGCTGCAATCTGCTCGTGCCCGGCTTCATGCCTGCCGAGCAGAACCGGCGGCTGCTCGATGAGAAACGGATCGAGGCGATCGTCGGTCATACCCCCCTCGGTCGTCTGGGGATGCCCGAGGATCTCGCCGGAGCGGCGCTGCTCCTCGCCGGTGACGCCGGGCGCTTCATCACCGGGGCCGAGGTCGTGGTCGACGGCGGCTTCAGCACCGTGAGCATCTGATGGAGGCCGGCATGTTCGTGGGCGAAGACGTCCTGCTGTCGACGTCGACCGCCCGGGAGCTCTTTCACGGGACGGCGGTCGGCTGTCCGATCATCGACTTCCACAGTCACCTACGCGCGGCCGACGTGGCGGCCGACCGCGTCTACACGACGTTGAGCGAGCTCTGGCTCACCGAGGACCACTACACGTGGCGCGCCATGCGGCTCGCGGGCGTCGATGAGACGCTGGTGACGGGCGGCGCGGACCCCTGGGACACCTTTGCGGCGTGGGCGGCCACGATGCCGAGGCTGATCGGCAGCCCGCTCTATCTCTGGGGTCACCTCGCGCTCCGCCGGGTCTTCGGCGTCGACGTCGCCCTGCATCCCGGGAGCGCCCGGGAGATCTGGGACGAGGCGAACCGGCAGCTGACGGGTCTTTCGACACGATCCCTTCTCGCTCGCTTCGGCGTGGAGCTGCTCGCAACCACCGACGACCCCGGCGACGATCTCCTGGCACACGCGGAGCTGCGCGAGGCGGGGCAGCCGGGAATGCCGGCGGTCGTGCCGACCTGGCGCCCGGACGAGGTGCTCGGGCTGCTCCCCGACCCGCACGCCTGGAACGTGTGGGTCGAGCGCCTCGAGGACGTGACCGGGCTCGGCGTCGGGGACCTCCCGTCGCTCGTCGCGGCCCTCGAAGCGTCGTTGGCGCGGTTCGCGAGGGCCGGTGGGCTCGGCAGTGATCATGGGCTCCTCTGCGTGCCCGATCGCGAGCGTGACGAACGGCTCGCCGATGAGGCGGTCCGTTTGGCCCGTCAGGGCCGGAAACCGTCGGGCGAGCAGCGCGACGCCCTCGCGCTCGAGGTGCTCTGGTTGGCGGCCCGCCACGCCAAAGCGAACGACCGGGTGTTCCAGCTGCACCTGGGGGCACGACGCGACGCCTCGCCGCGGCTCGCCGCGATCGTCGGCCGAGACGTAGGCGGTGACGCGGTGACCGACCTCCCTCAAGAGCCGGGCCTGCGGCGCCTCCTCGCCAACCTCGAGTCGTCGGGGTGCCTGCCTCGCAGCGTGCTCTTCAACCTTCATCCGGCCCAGGGAACCGTGTTCGCCGCCTTGGCGGGCGCCTTCGCGCGGCCCGGGGTCCGCGGGCTCGTGCAGTGGGGGCCACCGTGGTGGTTCAACGACCACGAGGAGGGCATCGAGGCGCACCTGGCCTGCCTCGCAGCCGTCGGTCAGCTCGGAGCCTTCGTCGGCATGGTGACCGATTCCCGTTCGGTCCTCTCGATGGTGCGTCACGAGGTGTTCCGGCGCGTGCTCTGCGCGTTCGTCGGCCGCCTGGTGGACGAGGGTCGGATTCCCCCTGACCGGGCCCGGCTCGCCGAAGTGGTCCATGATGTGTGCTGCGCCAACGCCCGGGCGTTCTTCGGGTGCGGCGCTCAGGCCTGAACGTGACGGACCGGATCGTTGTGATGGGCGTGGCCGGATCGGGCAAGTCGACCGTCGGCCTCGAGCTGGCCACGCGCCGCCGCTCGGCCTTCGTCGACGGCGACCAGCTCCATCCGCCGGCCAACGTCGCCAAGATGGTGGCCGGCAGACCGCTCGACGACGAGGACCGCTGGCCCTGGCTGGCCGCGGTCCGGAGCACCCTGCGATCCTCCGACGCGGTGGTCGTGGCGTGCTCGGCCCTGCGACGCAGCTATCGGGACGCCTTGCGCAGGGCCGAGGGCGTCCGCTTCGTCTACCTCGTCGTCACCGCAGGCGAGGCGAGACGCCGGCTCGAGCACCGTGGCGGGCACTTCATGAAGGCGGGCATGGTCGACGGCCAGTTCGCGACCCTTGAACCACCGGCGCCCCAGGAGACCGACGTCGCGCGCGTAGATGCCGCGGGGCCGCCCCCCCAGGTGGTGATGCGGGCACAGGGAGCGCTCGAGCACGTGCGGCCCGGCGTTGCCGTGTCACCACTGCTCGCCGATGGCTCGATCGAACGGGTCCTCGGGTCGGGGGAGGTGGACGCGCTCGTGAGGGAGTTGGTCCGGGCCGACGTGCTCGAAGGCGGCGCTCGGCGGATCCTGGTCGTCCCGCCGGATGCCACCCGGGCACGCAGTGGTGCTGGAGAGATCGGCGCCTCGGTCTTCTCCGAGCTCTCGGCCGCCGGATGCGATGTGACGGTGCTGCCGGCGACCGGGACCCACCGTCCCCTGGACCCTCCGGACGCGGACCGGCTCTTCGGGGGTCGCGTGCCCGCCGGGCGTCTGCGCGCGCACCGGTGGCGCCAGGGCCTCGAGCGGGTGGGCGAGATCTCCGGTGCCGAGGTGGCGGCGGCCTCGGCCTCCCGGTCGTCCGATCGGGTGCCCGTCGAGGTCGACACCGCCCTGTTCGAGCCGTGGGATGCGGTCGTGTCCGTCGGACAGGTGCTGCCGCACGAGGTGATCGGCATGGCGAACTTCACGAAGAACCTCGTGATCGGGCTGGGTGGCGCCGGAACGATCAACGCGACGCACCTCATGAGCGCGCTGTGCGGTATCGAGGAGGTGATGGGTCGTGTGTGGACGCCGGTGCGCGACGTGGTCGACGCAGCCTTCGACCGCCTGCTCGCTCCTCGCCTACGAGTGCTCTGGCTGCTCACCGTCATGGAGAGCACGACTGATGGGGTCGTCCAGCGCGGGCTGTTCGCGGGACGCGGTGGGTCGGCCGAGACTGGCGGCGCGGCCTTCCGGGCCGCCGCGGCTCTCTCGGCGAGCACCAACATCGCAGAGGTCACCGAGCCCTTCGAGCGCGTGTCGTGTTGGCTGGACGGGGAGGAGTTCCGTTCCACCTGGCTCGCCAACAAGGCGGTGTACCGGACCCGGATGGCCGTCGCCGACGGTGGCGAGCTGGTCGTCCTCGCGCCGGGCGTCACGCGCTTTGGCGAAGACGACGCACTCGACGGGCTGATCCGGCGCCATGGCTACCGAGGCACAGCGGTCGTTCGCGACGCCATGGCGAGCGACCCGGAGCTGGCCTCGAATCTGGGGGCGGCCGGCCACCTGATCCAGGGGAGCTCCGAGGGCCGCTTTCGGATCGTCTACTGCACCGATCCCGCCTCGGGTGGCCTGAGCAGGGAGGCAGTCGAGGGTGTGGGCTACGAGTGGCGGCCGCTCGGAGCCGAGCTGGCGCGGCTCGGCGTCGGCGGGGGGAGTGTCAGTGGTCCCCGCACCGATTCGAAAGGTGGGCCCTTCCAGCACATCGCACAGCCGGCTCTCGGGCTCTGGACGTCACGTCCCATCGACGGGTGAGTTCTGCAGCTCGGTCACCCCGGGGCGCCGCGGACCTGGCGTCCGAGCTCGACGACGCGTCGCGTGACGGCGGACTCGCGTGCCGCTTCGATCACGCGTAGGGTCGCGAGCGCGTCGTTGGGGTCGACGGGCACCGGGCCCCCTCCCTCGAGTGCGACGGCCATCTCGCCGTAGAAGGTCTCGTAGGACCCGGGCGCGGTCGGAATGCTCTCCACTTCCTCACCGGCGCCGAGCAGGCCGCTCAAGGCGGGGTCCTCGACCCCCCAGCCGGCGTCTCCGGGTCGAAGTCCCTTGTTGAGCTGGCTCTCTTGGACGTCCATCCCGGGTTTTCGGTAGCCCGCCCGGTCGCCTGAGACCGAGAAGCGCGGGCCGGGCAGGCCGGCGACTGCGCTCGCGAAGAGGTGGCTGCGGACGCCGCTCACATGGGTGATCGCGACGAAGGTCTCGTCGTCGACCGCCGCGCCGCTGCGCCGGACGTCGAGCTCGGCGTACACGCGCCTTGCCGGGCCGAAGAGCACGAGTGCCTGGTCGATCAGGTGGGCACCGAGGTCGAAGAGCAACCCACCGGCGCGGGCGGGGTCGGGATCCTCCCGCCAGCGTGTCGGATCGACCACCGGGCGCCAACGCTCGAATCGTGACTCGAAGCGTTGGATGCGCCCGAGGCGTCCGCTCTGGATGAGGCGGCGCAGCGTGAGGAAGTCTCCGTCGTAGCGACGGTTCTGGAAGACGCTCAACAAGACCCCGGCGCCACCGGCACGAGCGATCAGTTCGAGCGCCGCATCGGAGCTCGGGGCGAGCGGCTTGTCGACCACGACGGCAACGTGCGCGGCGATGCTCTCGAGCGCGACTGGCACGTGCGCTTCGTTGGGAGTCGCGACGACAACGAGGTCGATGTGTCGAGATCCCGAGAAGAGCGACGTCGTGTCGGCCAAGACCTCGACGCCTGGGTAATCCTGACGCGCCCGAGCGACCCGGTCGGGGTTGGCGGTCACGATCGCTGCGAGCTCGAGCTTCCGCGTGGCCGCGATCAATGGCGCGTGGAACACCCGTCCGGCGAGTCCGTAGCCGACCAGTGCGACCCGGTGGCGCGCGACGACCATCTCGCCATTACAACATCGGAGCGATCGATCGGCGAGAGCGCGTCCCAAGCGGCACCGGCCCGGGACGCCCTCTTCAACCGCACCCGGCGGAGCCCCACCCGCCCTGTTGATCGGGTGCACCACCCAGGTTCGGCGCGGCTCTTACGCTCTGTCCTGATGGTCGATCGGATCCCCGCATGAAGCTCGTCATCGCCGTCGTCAAGCCGTTTCGCCTGGACGACGTGAAACGCGCCCTCGAGAGCATCGGGGTCAAGGGCATGACACTGACTGAGGCGCAGGGGTTTGGCAGACAGCGGGGTCATTCCGAGGTCTACCGGGGAGCCGAGTATACGATCGACTTCGTGCCCAAGATCCGCATGGAGATTGCGGTCGCGGACGAGCAGGTCGATGAGGTGGTGGACGCGGTGGTTGGCGCAGCTCGCACCGGGACCATCGGTGATGGCAAGGTCTGGGTGCAACCACTGGACACGCTCGTCCGCGTCCGCACCGGCGAGCGCGGGGCGGACGCGCTCTGATCCCGGAGGGGATCAGGCCCATCGGATCTTCGTCTTAAGGAGCATGCACGGCCATGCAGGCCATCGACACGACCTGGGTCCTCGTCTCTGCCGCGCTCGTTTTGTTCATGACGCCCGGTCTCGCCCTCTTCTACGGAGGAATGGTGCGGTCCAAGAACGTCCTGGCGATCATGATGAACAACTACGTGGCGATCGGCGCGGTCAGCGTGCTTTGGGCGGTGGTCGCGGGCAGCCTCGCCTTCGGTCAGGACGCCGGCGGCGGCATCATCGGCAACCTGTCGCTGGCCGGCCTGACCGGACTCGGACGTCATCTCGCGGGGTTCGTGCACGTGGGGGCATCCCCGATGTCGATCCTCGTCTTCCAAATGATGTTCGCCGTGATCACGGCGGCACTGATCAGCGGCGGCACCGTCGATCGAATCAAGTTCACCTCTTTCGTGGTCTTCATCTGCATCTGGCTGCTGGTGGTCTACGCACCCCTCGCACACTGGGTCTTCAGCCCTCAAGGCTGGTTGGCCAAGCAGGGCGTGCTGGATTTCGCGGGCGGGACGGTGGTCGAGATCAACTCGGGATTCTCGACGCTCGCGATCGTGCTGGTCCTCGGCCGGCGCCGCGGCTGGTCGAACGAGGGGATGGCACCCCATTCGGTTCCCCTGAGCCTGTTCGGCGTGGGGATCCTGTGGTTCGGCTGGTTCGGCTTCAATGCCGGATCTGCCCTCGGCATGAACGGCGTCGCGGTGTCCGCTTTCGTCAACACCCAGCTTGCGGCCGCCGCGGCACTGTTGAGCTGGATCGTGTTCGAACGGGTCCGTGAGTCCTATCCGACCACGCTCGGTGCGGCCTCGGGAGCCGTTGCCGGCATGGTGGCCATCACGCCCTGCGCGGGCTTTGTGGCCCCCATGGCCGCCGTTGTCATCGGGCTCGTGGCCGGGGTCGCATGTGCCATGGCCGTCCGGATGAAGTTCAAGTTGGGCTACGACGACTCGCTCGATGTCCTCGGGGTGCACGGCGTCGGAGGCCTCGTGGGCATGGTGCTCCTCGGCCTGTTCGCGACCAAGTCCATCGATCCGAGCGGGGCCAACGGGCTGTTCACCGGGGGCGGCCTTCACCTTCTCGGCGTCGAGTGCATGGCCGCAGTCGTGACGGTGGCGTTCAGCTTCGCCATGAGCTGGCTCGTGGCGAAGGCGGTGGACATGACCATCGGGCTGCGGGTGAGCCCCGAAGCGGAGTTCACCGGTCTCGACCTCACCCAGCACGCCGAGAGCGCCTACTCGCTCGGCGGCATGGGTCGCATCGGGAACTAGCTCGCGCTGGCCGAAGGTGACGTCGAGCGGCGCCTCCGTCCGGTCCCGGCCCGGTGCGGCGCGTGGGAGGCCCTACCACGTCGTCCAGTGCACGACGTCGTCGAAGGGGCGGCGGTTGGGGGAGATGATCGGTCGTAGGGGTCGATCATCTGGGTAGCCGAAGGCGATCAGGTAGGCACAGAAGTAACCGGCGGGAAAGCCCAGGACCCGCTGGGCCCGCTCTTGGTCCGCGACGGCGGAGTGACCCGAGCCGATCCCGAGGTCGACCGCGGCGAGCATCATGTTCGCTGTCGCCTGGCCCAAGTCGTAGTGCAATCGGTCGCGATCCTGCTCGCTCCTCGACGCCTCAGCCACGAGGGCGACCGTCGCGGCGGAGCCCCTGACGTGGCCCGCACCCCGCCAGACCTCGGCGAGCTCGGTGAGCTGCGCGCGGTCGCTGACCACGACGAAGTGCCATGGCTGCCAGTTCCTCGAGGACGGCGCCCGACGCCCGGCCTCCAGGATTCGTTCGAGGTCCCCGGGACTGATGTGCGCGTCCGAGTACCGGCGCACGTTGCGGCGAGAGCGGATGGCATCCCATGTCTCCATGGGCCCAGGTCTACCGACCGGCGGGCTCCGATGCCACCAGGTTGGCGAGAGTGCCCACGCCTCGTTTCGGGCACCTGGGAGCACGTGATCCCCGTCGCCGCTCGGCCTCGAGGCGCAGCGGTCCTGAGCAGGAGGACAGCGCCATTGCCCCTGTGGCGGGAATTGGTGAATAGTCGGCTATTGGAGGTGACGATCCGCCATGGCCATGAACTGCAAACCCGTTCCAGCGCTCGACGAGCGCATCAACGACATCCGCCTGCGCACGGCTGAGATCGTGAACGAGGACATTCTCCCCAACGAGGACCGGCTCTGGGCCTCACGCCGGGAGGGCGAGTCGATGGAGCATCGCCGCGAGGTCCTCGAACTGCGGGCAGAGATCAAGGAAAAGGTGAAGAAAGCCGGGCTCTGGGCGCCCCATCTGCCCAAGGAGTACGGGGGAATGGGCCTCGACTTTCTCGCGCATGCCTACATGAACGAGGTCCTCGCCTATGCCGTCGGGGCAGCCAGCCTCTTTGGAGTTGTGGCTCCGAACTCGGGTAACGAATCGATCCTCGTCAAGTACGGGACCCAATCGCAGAAGGAACGCTGGCTCCTCCCGCTCATCGACGGGGTGATGGAGTCTGGCTTTTCGATGACCGAGCCCGAGAATCCCGGCTCCGATCCGCGCTCACTGAAGACGACGGCGGTGCGCGATGGCGACCACTGGGTCATCAACGGGCACAAATGGTTCACCTCCAATGGGATCGATGCGGATTTCTTTATCGTGATGTGCCGCGTGGTCGAGCCGGGCGCTGCGCCTGCCGTCGGCGATCCGATGGTGCAGATCATCGTCCCGACCACCACAAAGGGGGTCGAGATCGTTCGCGGGATCGGCATTTGGGGTCGGAGGGAGTCCGACCACTGCGAGGTGCGCTACGACGACGTCCGCGTCCCGCTCGAGAATGCTCTCGGCGGGGTTGGACAAGGCCACCAAGCGGCCCAGGACCGCCTCGGCGCGGGTCGCATCTACCATTGCATGAATTCGGTTGGCCAGATGTGGCGGGCCTTCGATCTCATGGTGGAACGGGCACGCACCCGGGAGGTGCACGGTGGGCTCCTCCAAGACAAGCAGTTCATCCAGGGCTTCATCGCCGACAGCTACATCGACATCCAAGCGGCTCGACTCATGACGCTGCACGCCGCCGAGAAGATCGACCATGGATTGCAGGAAGCCCGCACCGACATCTCCGCCATCAAGATCTTCGTGCCGTCTGCCTACTCGCGGGTCGTGGACCGGGCGATACAGGTCTGGGGTGCAGCCGGGATCTCGAATGACCTTCCGCTCGCGCAGATGTATCTCGGCGCACGCACGCTCCGCTTGGCGGACGGCCCCGACGAGGTGCACCGCATCCTCATCGCGAAGAATGTCCTCGGCCAGTTCGCGAAGGGCGAAGGCTGGGACTTCGGCAACTGAGCCCGCCACGGATGAATGCCTCGCCATCGCCCCGCGTGCTCGTCGGGGCGCTGAGCCTCACGCGAAAGAAGGGAGACGACGCGTTCCAAGCGGAGGTCGGGTAACCATGAGCCGCGATCTCGGTGCCTTGGCGCTCGCCTCGTGTGTTGGGCCAGCGCCTCTCAGCCCTTGGCGAGGATCACATTGCCGAAGTAGTCCGTAGCAACGCAGAAGCCTGTATTCGGGCAACTCACGGAGGTCAGAGCGGGTTGGCTGGACTTCGGGAGCTTGATCGTGTCGATCATCTTCGGTGATGACCACGCAAACCCGTTGTACGTGATGACTCTGCCAGTGTCATCAGCGATGGTGCACGTGTAGGTCTTCGGAACACAGGAGATCGCGAAACCTCCTGCACCATCGTTCGTGGTCACCTTTGTCCGGTGCCAGCTCTTGTTCACGTAGGCCTCGACGAGCCCTCCACCGGTGACGGCCAGGCAGAAACCTGGCTTTGGACACGTAACCGCGCTGAAGCCATCGCCATCCGCGGCGTAGCTGAGGCCATTTGAATCCGACCAGCTTTTGCCGTTGTAGGTGAGCACCCCGCCGTCATGGTCGACGGCAAGGCAGAAGGTCGGACTCGCGCACGAGACACCGGTGATGTAGTACTGGTCCGTGACCGGGGCTGACGTCCACCTCCCGTCTCGGTAGGTGAACAGGCCGCCGGCAATATCGGAGCTCGGACCACTCGCATTCGGTGTCCCAGAGGTACCGCCACCAGCGACACAGAACTCGGACTTGGCCTTCGTACACGACACCGTATAGAGGCCGCCGCCGTTGGGATAGATGGCCCGCGGCGTCGACCAGGACTTGCCGTTGAAGCTCAAGACGTTGCCCGCCCAATCCACGGCTACACAGGAGCTGGCCGAAGTGCACGAGATGGCGTCGATGTTCTCCGCTCCTCCGGAGGTGTCGACGCTCGTCGGTCGACCCCAGTGTCCGCGCGCATAGCGGATGACGTGGCCCGACGAATCCCCAGCGATGCAGAAGGTTGGTGATGGACACGACACGGAACTCAACGGGGAGTTCGCCGTCGAGTCAATACGAATGGGCCGAGACCACCTGAGGGAGGGCCGTCGGGTCCTTGAGACCGTCGCAGCGGCGGGCACGGCTAGTGCGAGACAACAGCATGTGAGGATCGAAATCACCGAGGCAAGTCCCCATGATGTCCATTTGCTTGTCCTGCGGTGGTTCAACCCGCGCACTCGACCATGGATCTCTTGCCACAGATCCATGCGATTCCGTCCCTGCCGCTTCGAGAGGTGGAGCACCGTCAACCTGGCTCTTGACTTCGGTGCAAGCGACATGCCGCGAGCGACAGGTTCACACCCGAGATCACCGGACACACGTCGCACCACCCCAGCCAACGAAATCCTCCGATGCTCAGGATCGAAGCGAATTTGGGTCGAATGGTAGAGACCTCTGTCCACCGATGCAACGATTACTCCGAGACCGATTCAAAGCTATGGCACGAATGGCTGAAGTCGTGAGTACCTGCAGCACAGCATTGGGATTCGCCCGCGTGTTTGGCGAAAAATCTGGGTCTCACGCACCGTGGCGGCTGCACCAGCCCTCATACTCGGTCGTCAGTTCGAGCCAACGCGGCGGTGGCAGGCCTGCGCGGTGCGGGAGCCCGGGAAAAAAATGGGCGCAAATGCGGGGTGCGAATGACATGGTGATTAACGGACATCGATCTGCTAGTGACCCCGTATACTCATATGAGCAGGCCGAACGTGCCAGGCTTGTCGCAGGTCATATTGCCTTATCGAGGAGAGTCGAGTGGCTCCGCAGCGTCATAGCCGCCCACAGGTCGCGAGCTTTTTGAAGGAACATGGGCCTGTTGAAGATGATGGCGGAAGGGCGACTACCAAGCTCAAAACTGCCGTTGGCTATCAGGGGTCGCCCGCCGGGTTCTCCCAGTTGTTGTCGGCGATGGAGCGGTCCGGAGAGATTGAAAGGACCACGAAAGGCAAGCGGACGTATCGGATCGCCATTGCGGGAATGCCACAGGACCTCTCGCCTGATCGAACGCATGATGGCGGAGGCACGGCTGAACTGGACTACGAACGGCTGGCTGAAGCGCTCCTCGTCCGTGCCGCCGAGGCGATCTCCACGGGCGCCCGATCGAATACTGACGTTGACGCGTGGGCACGTCGCCGCATCGAGCGGTTGCAGCGACTGAACGCCGAGCTCGAGCAGGCGCTCTCTCGCGCGAAGGCCGAAGCCCGCGCGCTTGCCGAACAGCGCGATGCCCTCGCGGAGCAGCTCGAGCACACCGCCGGGAACCTTGCGCTTCTGACCGACCGGATGGAGAGCCGACCGAGTCGAGAACGCATTGCACAGCGGCTGGGCAGTGACGAGCGGCGGTTGTTGGATCAGCTCCGGGACAAGGGTTCTGGGCGCGGCGCGCCTCGAGCGACAGCGGCTCCCCGGTAAAGATCGCGCGGCCGGGGCACGAACAATTTGGAGTCGTCAGGCTGGGGTGGACGGTCAACCAAAACTGGCATCCCACCGATCAAGTCGAGCATCCGAGGGGTGCAGCGGAGCAGCGTCAAGGCCATCCTTCAAATCGACCAATCCGCCAGCCAGATGGCCAGACTCGCGTATACATTCACCACCCTGATCAACGGCCTGGCGATGTCACAATCAGGGCGCTGGATGGACTCAGCCATCCCCGGGACCGTGAATGCGACGATGCGACGGCCGGGCAGGCTTGGCGGGCGGTCAGCCGGCGTGGGAGGCGTCGAGCATGGTGGCTGCGGTGCGCAGGCGGTCGAGGCTGGCGTTGGTGAGCGTCACGAGCGAGCGCTCGGTGCCGGGCTCGATCCACTGGGCGAAGGCCTCGTGGAACGCGCGCACCCCAAGCTCGGCGGCGAGCCCGGCTGTCGCCGCCGGCACCTTGCGCGCCTCGAGTGCCTCGGCCGTCGCCTGCGCGAGACTGGCGTGTTTGTAGGCGGCACGCTCTTTGAGGTCGTCGTTCGCGGCGATGAGCGCGATCAGCATCCGGCCGAACGCGCGGTTCTCGTCGGTGAAGCTCACCGCGAGCGCGACGACGGCGGCAGCGACGGTCTCGATCGGGGTCGCCTCGGCCGGCGCTGCCGCGATCGCCTCGGCGAGGATCCGCGAGTGCTCGTCCTGCCCGGCGAACAACACCTCACGCTTGTCCGGGAAATGCCGGAAGAACGTCGTCTTGGTCAGCCCGGCGCGGTCGGCGATCTCGGCGACGGTGGTGGCCTCATAGCCCTGATCGGTACAAAGCTCGAGCGCCGCGCGCACGAGACGCAGTCGCGCGTTCGGTTCCCACCGGGCCATGGCACCCAGCCTAGGTGATGTGACCAAGTACCGTCACGGCGTGTACAATGATGTTACCAAGTACCGTCATTGTGAGGAGTTCCCATGCGCGTGTTCGTCACGGGCGCCAGCGGCTATATCGGATCCGCGACCGTCCCCGCACTGATCGCTGCCGGCCACGAGGTCACCGGCCTGGCCCGTTCCGACGAGTCGGCTGCAAAGGTCACGGCGATGGGCGCGGCCGTCGTCCGTGGCGGCCTGGCTGATCTCGACCTCCTGGCCTCGGCAGCGGCTGAGGCTGACGCGACCGTCCACCTCGCATTTGATCACGAAACGATGATGGCCGGAGACTTCGCCGGCGCCGTCTCCAAGGACCTCGCCGTCGCGCGGGCGATCGGTGACGCGCTGGTCGGCACGGACAAGGCCTTCTTCGGTATCGGACTAGGCACGGCCGTCACCCAGAACCCGCGCGGCGCGGTCGCGAACGTGATCTCCGGCTACGCCACCCAAGGCGTACGGGCGGTGCTCGTCGCCGTCGCGAACTCCACTCACAGCGATCGAGACAAGCACGGCTTCATCCCCATCATGATCCGGCTCGCGCGCGAGACCGGCGTCTCCGGCTACCTCGGCGAGGGCAGCAACCACTGGGCCGCCGGGCACGTCGACGACCTCGCCCAGCTCTACGTCCTCGCGCTGGAGAAGGCGCCGCGCGGAGCGCAGCTGGTCGCGGCCGGCGAGCCGCCGGTCGAGGTGCGCGCCATCGCCGAGTCGATTGGACGACACCTGAATCTCCCAGCACAAAGCGTCGACCCGTCGCACTTCGCGGCGTTCCCGTTCGCCGGCATGGACGTCGTCCTGTCAAACGAATCGACGCGCAAGCTGCTCGGCTGGACGCCGACCGGCCCTCCGCTACTCGAAGACCTCGACCACGGTCACTACTTCGCTTAGCGCTCTCACCTAGATCAGCACATCCCAGACAGCCAACCTGAGGTTCCCCACGAATTGTGGACATCCACGATGCGAGCATGAGGTTCGCTGAAGGATGTTCCCATGTCACCGACCAGACGGAGATTCACGACCGAGTACAAGGTCGAGGCGGCGCACCGGGTCATCGACTCGGATCGCAG
>DAHUZM010000033.1 GCA_027306525.1 Acidimicrobiaceae bacterium | reverse complement strand
CGCCCGGACCAAGATCTGGGCGGCGGGTGTCAGGGCCTCGTCCCTCGGCGTCACGCTCGCCCGCCAGTCGGGCGCCCCGCTGCACAACGACGGGAGAATCGAGGTCCTCCCCGACTGCTCGCTCCCCGGCCACCCCGAGGTCTTCGTGGTCGGCGATCTCATGGCCCTCCAGGACCTTCCCGGGGTGGCCGAGGTGGCCAGGCAGTCGGGAGCCCATGCCGCGAGGGTGATCGTGGGACGCCTGGAATCCGACGCCCAGGCGCCCGGACCGCCGCTGCGCTATCGCGACCTCGGGACCATGGCGACCATCGCCCGGTTCCGAGGGGTGGCCAGGATCGGGCGAATTCGCCTGAGCGGGTTCCCCGGATGGCTCGCCTGGCTGGTCGTCCACCTGACGTTCCTCACCGGCTTCAAGAACCGGGTCAGCGCCCTCTTGCACTGGACGGTGAGCTTCGTCGGGCGCGGGCGCGCCGAACGCGCGATCACCGAGCAGCAGATCGTGGCCCGCCTCGCAATCGAGGACCGGGCCGGCCGCCGCCCCTAGGAGGAGGCCTCGGCCTCCGGGTAGAGCGTGCTGCGCAGCTCCCGCTTCAAGATCTTGCCGGTCGCCCCTCGGGGCAGCTGTTCGGTCGAGAACGAGATGAGCGTCGGCACCTTGAACGGGGCCAGCCTGGCGGCCACGTGCTGCTGGAGCTCCTGTGCGCTCAACTGGGCGCCGGGCTTGAGGACGACGGCGGCCGCCACCTGCTCGCCCAGCCGGGGGTCGGGCACCCCGAACACCGCCGCCTCGTAGACGGCAGGGTGCTCATAAATCGCCGCCTCCACCTCGGCGCAATAGATGTTCTCTCCGCCACGCAGAACCATGTCCTTGGCGCGGTCCTCCACGTAGATGAAGCCGTCCTCATCGAGATGTCCGATGTCGCCGCTTCGGAGCCACCCGTCGACCAACACTTCGGCGGTGTCCTCGGGCTTGTTCCAGTAGCACCGGATCACGTTGGGGCCCTTGAACCAGATCTCACCCCGACCGCCGGTCGGCACCGGTTTGTTGTCGTCGTCGCGGATCTCGAGCTCCATGATCGGGACGCAACGCCCGGCGCTCGAGGGGTGCGAGATGTAGTCGTCGCCAGAGTTGCCCGGCCCATAGCCGTTCGTCTCGGTCATGCCATAGCCGATCGCCGGTCGGCCACCTGCGAACTCCTCGTCGACACGGCGAACGAGAGTCGGCGGTGCCGGCGCCCCGCCACCGGCGATCGACATCAGAGACGAGGTGTCGTATTTGTGAAAGTTCGGGGACTCGAGGAGGTCCCAGCTCTGAGTGGGTACCCCGACGAAGGTGGTGACCCGCTCGCTCTCGATCAGCTGCAGCGCCTTGTCGGCGTCCCAGCGGTACATGATCACGAGCTTGATGCCGCTCGCGAACGACGAGAGCATCACCGGCACGCAGCCGGTCACGTGGAAGAGCGGCACGGTGAGGATCAGGGCCGGGGGGTACGCAGAGGCGGCAGCCGGGGGCAGCGGATCGCTTGGCTCGATCCGGGTCATCTCGACCACCTGCCGGCACCCGAAGGCCATCAGCGCCTGGATCACCGCCCGATGCGTCGAGACCGCGCCCTTGGGCTGCCCCGTCGTGCCCGAGGTGTAGAGGATGGTGGCGTCGTGCTCGGGACCGAACGCGACCTCGGGAAGCGGGGTGCCGAGCGTGATCACATCCTCGTAGCGCTCGACCCCGTCGCTCGCCTCCGTGCTGCGCACGGCGATGATCGGGATGCTCCGTTGTTGGCACGCCGCATGCATCCGCGCGACGCGCTCGGGATCGGCGAGGACCAAGGACGCCCCCGAGTCGTCCAACGCGTAGGCGAGCTCGTCCTCGGTCCACCAACCGTTGAGCGAGACCGAGATCGCGCCGATCGAGAGGATCGCGGCGAAGGAGATGACCCACTCCGGCAGGTTGCGCATCCCGATGGCGACCCGGTCCCCCGCCTTCACCCCGTAGCGCTCGACCAGCGACGCACCGAGCGCGTCGACGTGGGTCATGACCTGCCCAAAGCTCCAGCGCTCGCCCTCGTAGACGAGAAATGTCTCGTCCCCGCGTGCTCTCGCCGAGGCGAAGATCTCGCGCAGGGTCGGCGGGGCGTTCTTGAACACCTTGTAGGTGACACCGTCGATCTCCTGATCGACGATCTCGAGCGGCTGGCCGGGGCCGGTGACCCGGGCGACGGCCTCATCGAAGCTCAGCATTCGGCACTCACGACATCCAATCTATGGGGACATCGGGCCGGCCGGGAAGGTGGGCGTCGCCCGGTCACCGGGATGCCGGACCGCTGGTCAGGGGCCCGCGTCGCGCTCGAGCGGTTCATAGGAGACATTTACGGCCCTCTTCTTTGGTTCTGAGGGTTGGGGCGCACGATCGGTGCATGACCGAGCACGAGCAGTCCTTCGAGTCAGCGTTCGCTTCTCCCTCGAGCCCTGCGAACCCCGCCGAGCCCTTCGTCACCGCGCCCCCGCCCGCGGCCGAGGGTGACCCAGCCGGTGTCGACGTCCCCCCGACGCTGGCCGGGTCGCCCGAGGCCCGCGACGGCGGGATCCCTGTCGACCTCGCGTGGTCCCACACCGCCACCCCGCCGCCCTACACACCCATCGGCGACCACCCGGCCGGAACCGGAACCGGGGGCCGACGGAGGCCTTCAAAGCGACGGTCCCGCCGGGTCGCCGCCCTCGTCGCGGTCGCCGCCCTCGCAGGCGGAGGCGCCGGTGGAGGCATCGCAGCGGCACTCGGGGGATCCGGATCCCCCGAGGCCGTCGTGCACGTGGCCCCCAGCGCAGACCTGACGAGCGCCACGCAGAACGGGGTTGCCTCGATCGTGAGCAAGGTCGAGCCAGCCATCGTCTCGGTCACCTCCCAGGTGGTGGTCGACCAGCCGGGGCCATATGGCTTGGGCAGCTACCAGCTCAGCGAGACCCTCCAGGGGACCGGGATGATCGTGACCTCGTCGGGCGAAGTGATCACCAATAACCACGTCATCAGCGGCGCTCGGTCGATCTCGGTCACCATGGCCAACTCCTCGAAGACCTACGCGGCCAAGCTCGTCGGGGCCAACCCCGCCGACGACGTCGCCCTGTTGCAGATTGAAGGCGTGAGCGGCCTCCCGACGGTCACCTTCGGGAACTCTGCGCACGTCGCCGTCGGTGACTCGGTCGTGGCGATCGGCAATGCGCTCGGTTTGGGCTCGAGCCCGACCGTCACCACTGGCATCATCTCGGCCGAGGACCGCACGATCACCGCCGCCAATGACTCCTCGGGCGCCACAGAGACCCTCACCGGGATGCTTCAGACCGATGCCGCGATCAATCCGGGCAACTCGGGCGGGCCGCTGCTCGACTCGGCTGGCGACGTGATCGGCATGAACACCGCCGGGGCCGGGTCGACCTCGAGCGGGACCAGCTCGCAGAACATCGGCTTCTCCATCCCTTCGAAGGAGATCCTCTCGTTGCTGCCCTCCCTCCAGCACGGCGGCTGACGATCGGCGTTGGACTTTCGGCGTTCCAAGGGGGCGACCACGCCCCCTTGGAGTCGCGTCGCGCCGCACGGAGCGCTGCGTGCCTCGCGCGGCCGCTCGCAGCGCTTCGGGTTCGCCGGCGCGCTCTGCGAGTGGCCGAACGCCGAGGTGCGAGCGGAACGAGAGGGTCGGGCCACGCCAGGGGTCCTGCCGGTCGACCCCGCAGCTCGCGAACCTCTCGGAGATTGGTGCCCACCACGAACGACCCGACCCGGTGGCGCCGAGGTTGCCTCCGAAGGCTCGTTCTTCGAAGCCGCCCTGGCGTCGAGCGACGCGCGGACTACCGTCTGGCGAGGACCCGCGCCAGTCGCCACGAAGGGGGAGACCCGTGCCCGACGAAGGTCTGCTCATCCGTCTTGACGCGACGCCCGCCAGCGACAGCTGGGGATTCGTCGGACGGGTGATGATCGGCGAAGCGGAGGCCTACCGGACGCTTCGGTCGTACGCGACCCCTGCGGAGGCCCAACAGGCCGTGCAGCGCATCGTCGCCGCCGCCCTCGGGCCCCTGCTCGCGGGTGAAGAGTGGCGAGCCATCGGGGAAGCAACAGGACGAACGCCGCTACGAGAAGACCTGGGTATCGGATTGGGTGCCCACAACGAGCCGCCCCAAAATAACGATCCCGCCAGGGGGTGAAGGGCGACGTTCCGCGGCCGTCTGTGTCGCGTGACGAGCGAGCCCTCCCTTCTCGGACGAGGGTGTGGGCGCAACTTGCCCCCCGGTGTCGCGCCGACGGTGGACTCAGGTGCGTGGTCGCGAGCCGCACGGCGTGGGTCGTGTACCGGCCCTTCGCCCTGGTCCGCGCCCGTCGGCGGGTGGATCCCCCGAGCCCGGTGGTCGCCACGAGCACGTCGCGGGTCGCGCAGCCCAGATGCCCGAAGTGGCGCCGGAGCGTGCCCGGCACCGGCGCGAACTGCAGGTGTCGCCGCTCCCGAGAGGCGACACCTGCAAGAACGCCACGGCCACGACCCGCTTTGTCGCTATGAGCAGCCGCTGGTGGTGCCGCAGGTCGTGCACACGTAGCACGATCCGGCACGCTGCATCGCGTCGCCGCAGCTGTAGCAGAAGGGGGCGTCGCGCTGCTCGGGTCGCGCCAGCGTCGGGGGGGTCACCGCCGACGCCGACGTGATCCGGTCCTCGACCAGGCCGACCGAGGTGGTTGCGCTCTCCTCCACGCCAGGGAGCGTGGGTTGGGTGCGTTCGGACACCGAGAGCACGCCCAGGTCAAGGCGCTCCTCGTAGGAGAGGTAGTCAAGCGCGAGCCGCCGGAAGATGTAGTCGACCAGGCTCGAGGCGAGACGGAGATCTGGGTCGTCGGTGAGCCCGGCCGGCTCGAACTTCATGGCCGAGTACTTCTGCACGTAGGTTGCGAGCGGCACACCATGCTGAAGTCCGAGGCTGATCGAGATCGAGAAGGCGTCCATGATTCCGGCCAGCGTCGATCCCTGCTTTGACACCTTGATGAACACCTCGCCCGGCCGGCCGTCCTCGTACTCTCCGACGGTGACATAGCCCTCGCAGTCCGCGACCCGGAATGCCGAGGTCCTCGAGTGGCGACGCCGCGGGAGTCGCTCACGGATCGCCCCGACGACCACCGTGTCAGACTTCACACTGCGTTCGTGAGCGAGCGCCCGCTCGAGCTGGGCGATCTTGTCCGTCAACTCCCGACTGTGCGCCTCGGCCTCCGAACCGGCCGGTGCGGTGTCGCCCCCGGTTGCCTTCTTGGTCGTCGACAGCGGCTGGGCCACCTTGCAGTTGTCCCGGTAGATGGCGACCGCCTTTAGCCCGAGATGCCAAGCGTCGATGTGCAGCTGTTCGACGACCTCGACACTCACCTCTTCGGGGAGGTTCACGGTCTTGGAGATCGCACCGCTGATGAAGGGCTGCACGGCGCCCATCATCTTGATGTGGCCCGAGTAGTGGATCGTGTTGTCGCCCATCGAGCACGCGAAGACCGCGAGATGGCTCGCCGAGAGGTGCGGCGCGCCGACGATGGTCTTGTGCTCGTCGATGTGGGCGATGATCTCGGCGACCTGCGTGCCGTCGTATCCGAGCTGGGCGAGCGCCCTTGGCACCGTCTGGTTGACGATCGACATCGACCCCCCACCGACCAGCTTCTTGGTCTTCACGAGCCCAAGATCCGGCTCGACGCCGGTCGTGTCGCAGTCCATGAGGAGCGCGATGGTTCCGGTCGGGGCGAGCACGCTTGCCTGCGAGTTGCGAACCCCAGAGCGCTCGGCTTCTTCGACGGCGGCGTCCCAGGACTCCTGGGCCGCCGAGAGCAGCTCGAAGGGCACGAGTTCCTCATCGATCCGCGCTGCCGCCGCCTGATGCATGCGCAGGACCCCCAGCATGGCGTCCACGTTGTTGTGGTAACCGACGAAGGGACCCATCCGCGCCGCGGTCCGGGCGGAGGTCGCATACGCCTGACCAGTCATGAGGGCGGTGATCGCTGCGGCCCAGGCCCGCCCCTCCTCCGAGTCGTACGGGAGGCCCTTGGCCATGAGCAGCGCCCCGAGGTTGGCGTACCCGATGCCGAGTTGGCGGAACAACCGCGAGGTGTCGGCGATCCGTTCGGTCGGGTAGTCGGCGTTGCCGACGAGGATCTCTTGACCGGTGAAGACGACCTCGACCGCCGCCTTGAACGCCTCGGTGTCGAACGCGTCGTTCTCGTCGAGGAACTTGAGAAGGTTCAAGCTGGCGAGGTTGCATGCCGAGTTGTCGAGGTGCATGTATTCGCTGCAGGGGTTGGACCCGTTGATCCGACCCTCATTGGGCGCGGTGTGCCACTTGTTGATGGTCGTGTCGAACTGCATCCCGGGGTCGGCGCACTCCCACGCAGCGTGGGCGATCTGGCGGAAGAGGTCCCGGGCCCGCACGGTCTTGATGGGCGTACCGTCGGTGCGGGCCGTTAGGGCCCAGTCCGCGTCATCGAGGACCGCCTGCATGAACTCGTCGGTGACCCGCACCGAGTTGTTCGCGTTCTGGTACTGGATCGAATGGCTGTCGGCACCGTCGAGATCCATGTCGAAGCCGGCGTCACGCAGCACCCGGGCCTTGCGCTCTTCGAGCGCCTTGC
>DAHUZM010000031.1 GCA_027306525.1 Acidimicrobiaceae bacterium | reverse complement strand
CGACCTCGCGGAGGACCAGCGGCGTGGCGGCCAGCTCGTCGGGCTGCACCGGCCGGCGCCGCCGTGCCCAGGGGTGACCGGGGGCCACCACGAGGATCAGCCGGTCCTCCACCACCCGCCGGCTGCGGAAGCCCGGCGGGACGTGGCGGCCCTCGACGAAGCCGAGGTCGACCTGGCGGCGGGCGGTGAGCTCGGCCACCCGGTCGGAGTTCCCCATCTGTAGCGACAGCGCGATCCCGGGCCTGGCCGCCCGCAGCCGCTGCAGCCAACCCGGGAGCAGGTACTCGGCCACCGTCATGCTGGCGGCCAGGCGCAGCTGGGTGCGACCCTCGGTCCTGATGGCGGCCACGCCGGCCAGCAACGCCTCCATCCCGTCGATCACCCGCTCGGACCACTCGACCACCGCTCGACCCTCGGGGGTCAGGCGGGCGCCGCCGCTCGAGCGGTCGAGCAGGGTCAGGCCGACGGCTCGCTCGAGCGAGCGGAGGCGCATGCTGGCCGCCGGCTGGCTGATCCGGTGGGCCTCGGCGGCCTGGCGGATCGAACCACGCTCGGCCACGCTCCGCAGCAGGTCGAGCGACGCCAGGTCCGGCAGCGGCAGTGCCAGTGGCATAAGGAAACCTTATAGGAGCGTCGCGACGACGGGGCTTCCCGGCCCGGCGCCGCCGGCGGACACTGGGACGATGCTGTCGGACGTCCCTCCCGCCGGTCCGGCGGCGCCGGCCACCCCGGGCGGGCGTGGCGAGAGCACGCTCGACCGCCTGACCGTGCGGCTCCCCGGCGTGGCGGTGGCGGTCGGGGTGGCGGCGGCGGCGACGGTGCTCAGTCACCTGGCCCCGGTGATCGGCGCACCGGTGATCGCCATCGTCGGCGGGATGGTGGTGGCGGTCGTACGGGCACCGGGTGCCCGGTTGCGGCCGGGCCTGGCGTTCAGCGCCCGGACGGTCCTGCAGGCGTCGATCGTCGTCCTCGGCACCGGCCTCTCGCTGCGCCAGGTGGTCGGGACGAGCGCGCGGTCGCTGCCGGTGCTGCTCGGCACGCTGGCGGTGGCACTCGCCGGGGCGGCGGTCCTCGGCCGGCGGCTCTCGGTGGCCCGTGACGTGCGGACGTTGATCGGCGTCGGGACCGGCATCTGCGGCGCCTCGGCCATCGCCGCCACCGACGCCGTCATCTCGGCCGACGGGGCCGACGTCGCCTACGCCGTGACGACCATCTTCACCTTCAACGTGGCCGCCGTCCTCACCTTCCCGGCCGTCGGCCACCTGCTCGGCCTCCACGCCCCGGCCTTCGGCGTCTGGGCCGGGACGGCGGTGAACGACGTGTCGTCGGTGGTCGCCGCCGCCACTGCCTTCGGCCACGGGGCCACCTCCTCGGCCGTGGTGGTCAAGCTCACCCGCACCCTGATGATCATCCCGATCACCCTGGGGCTGGCGCTGTGGCGGTCGAGGGGCGCCGCCGGCGGCAGCCGGCCGGCCGGCTCGACGCTCGGCCGCCTGCGGCGGGCGTTCCCCCTGTTCGTCGCCTGGTTCGTGGTGGCGGTGGTGGTGAACACCGTCGGCGGCGTCCCGACCGGTTGGCACGGTGCGTTCTCGCAGGTCGCCCAGTTCCTGATCACGATGGCGCTGGCCGCCATCGGCCTGTCGGCCCGGTTCGGGGACATCCGGCGGGCCGGGTTGCGCCCGCTGGCCCTCGGCGCCCTCCTGTGGGTGCTGGTGGCGACGACCAGCCTCGGGCTGCAGGCGGCGACCGGCACGCTGCACTGAGCGCCGGGATCGTGAACAGGTTGTCGCCATTGTCACGTGGTCGCAGACAGGTTGCATCCTTGACGAGCGCGTCGTCCGGCCTGACACTGACATTCCCGACGTCGCGCCGATGGCGGTTGGTCGGGAAAGGGAGGGGAACATGCCCGATAGGCCTCGCGGTCCACGCACCCGTACTCATCGACGCGGTGCAATGTGGCCCGCCCTGACGGTGGTGTCGCTGGCCGCCTCCGTTGTGCTTTCCAGCGTGAGCCCAGCGTTGGCCTCTTCATCCTCGAGCAAAGGGCTCACGGCGGCATCCAAAGTCGTTGCCCAGTACAGCCACCAGCCGAAATTCATCGATCCCGGCCCCGCTTTCAATGCCCGCAAGCTCGACGCCGGCAAGACCCTCTTCAGCATCCCGGTGGACAGCCAGGACCAGTTCGTCCAGATACTCGAGAACGACATGCAGGCAGTCGCCAACCAGGTCGGGATCAAGTTCGTCGACTACAGCAACGCAGGTGACCCCTCGAGCTGGACGACAGGCATGGAGCAGGCGGTCTCCCAGCACGCCGACCTGATCGACCTGCTCGCCGGGATCAACCCGGAACTGCTGACTCCCCAAGTCGAGGCGGCCAAGTCGGCGAAGATCCCGGTGGTGGCTTCCGACGCCTACAGCTTCGGCCAAGCATCCGATCCGTTGCTCGCCGGCGTGGTCGATCTTGCCTTCAAGGAAGTTGGGACCATCATGGCGGACTGGACAATAAGTCAGAGTCATGGGCACGCCGACGCGCTGGTCATCGAATCCAACGATGTGGTATCGAGCCCACTCGAGGCGGGAGCGGCGGTCGCTGCATTCCACCAGAACTGCCCGGCATGCAAGGTGAAGGTCATCAACGTGCCGGTCGCCGACTGGGCGTCCGAGACGCAGACCCAGGTCGAGTCGGCATTGCGTGCGGATCCGAACCTCGATTACGTCATCCCCGTCTACGACAGCCAGTCCGAGTACGTCACTCCCGCCATCAGCCTTGCCGGCGATGCCGGAAAGGTCCACATCGTCAGCTACGACGGCACTGCCTTCGTCCTCAAGTACCTCCAGCAGAAGAACGACGTCGTCATGGATGTCGGCGAGGACCTCAAGTGGATCGCCTGGGCCATCATGGACCAGGAGATGCGGATCATGGCCGGCCTGAAGCCGGTCGCCAATGAGCACACCCCGCTCATGATCTGGACGAGCAAGAACATCAAATCGGCGGGCAACCCCCCGCAGCAGTCTGAGGGCTACGGGAACAGCTTCGTGACGGGCTACGAGAAGCTCTGGAAGCTGAAGGGCTGAGCATGGGGGAGGCTGCGGGCGACGGCGGCGCTTTAGGCGCGAAGCCCGCCACCTTTTCATCGATGGAGCCCGGTGCCGGTCTGCGGCCCCTGCTCGCGATCGGAGGGCTCTCCAAGACGTTCGGCTCGACCCGGGCGCTCGAACAGGTGTCGCTGCGTGTGATGCCCGGAACCGTGCAGGGGCTGGTCGGGCAGAACGGTTCTGGGAAGTCAACCCTGGTCAAAATCCTGGCGGGCTATCACGAGCCGGACCCCGGGGCGAGCATCGTGGTGGGCGGGTCGGCGGTGACGATGCCGCTGGCGGGGGGGCGGAGCCACGAGCTCGGGCTGCGCTTCGTCCACCAGGATCTCGGGATCGTGGCCGATCTCTCGGTCACCGAGAACCTCTTCATCGACCGCTTCGTCTCCGAGCGCCAGTACCTGCTCCGCTGGAGCAGGGAACATTCCCGAGCGGCGGCTCTGTTGGGCTCGTTCGGTGTGGAGGTCGATCCCCGGCGGCGCATCGGCGATCTGCCGCCGGCCACGCAGGCGATGGTGGTGATCGTGCGGGCAGCCGAGGGTCTGCGCGGCAGCGAGGCTGGCGATGCTGACAGGCCGCGGCGCGGCATCCTCATTCTCGACGAAGCCACGGCCGCCCTTCCGCTGGCCGCTCGGAGGCAGCTCTTGGCGGTCGTCCGGGAGGTCGTGGCCCTGGGTCACGGGGTGCTCTTCATCTCACACTTCCCCGACGAGGTGCTCGAGTGGGCCGATCAAGTCACCGTCCTTCGCGACGGCCAGGTCGTGGCCGAGCGGTCGACGGTGGGGATGGCTGAGGAGGAGCTGGTAGAGCTCATCATCGGCCGCAAACTGGAGCGGATAGACGCGACGCCCGCCAGTGCCCGGGCGATCGAGGCAGGGCGGCCAGTCTTACGTGTCACCGGCCTTCGAGGTGCCGAGGTCGCGGCGCTCGACTTCGCGGTGCGGCCGGGGGAGGTTCTCGGGATCACCGGTCTGGTGGGCTCGGGATTCGACGAGGTGTGCCGGTTGATTGGCGGTGCGGCACCAGCCCGGGGCGGGATGCTCGAGGTCGGCGGTCGTAGTTGGCAGCTCGAGGCTTTCAACCCGTACACGGCCCGCCGGGCCGGGATCTCGCTCGTGCCGAGCGATCGTCAGCGCGAGGGGGTCGCACCATCGCTCACCGTCGCCGAGAACATCTCGCTCTCGATCATTGATCACCATCGGGGTGTCGGCGGCCGCATCAAGCACCGGGAATTGTCCCAGGAGGTGGCGCGGCTCCTGGACGAGTACGAGGTGCGGCCCCCGGACTTCAAGGCCAGCATCGGAACCTTGAGCGGCGGCAACCAGCAGAAGGTGGTTATCGCCAAGGCAATGGCCGGTCGTCCGCGGGCGCTCATTCTTATCGAGCCGACGCAGGGAGTGGACGTGGGATCGAGCGCCGACATCCTCGGCAAGCTTCGGAAGGTGGCCCGAGGTGGGACGGCGGTGGTGTGCGGGACCACTGACGCCGGCCAGCTCGAGCTCTTGTGCGACCGGGTGCTGGTTCTCCAACGCGGACGCCTCGTGAGCGAGTTGACCGGCAACGACATCAACGAGGACCGGATAGTGGAGGAAACCTACCGCTCAGTGGCGTGAACGTCGTAGGAGCGATCAGCGGTCGGCAGGCAGGGCAACCGAGGAGCAGCAGCATGGTGGTCGAAGTGAGTGAACCAGCGCCCCGATCTGCGGAGGGGGAGGTAGTCCTCCCTCGGCTGGGCACTCCGCCGGCCCGGCGTTCCCTCGTAGCGGTCGAATGGCTGGGCCGCCTGTCGGTGCCGCTGGCATGGGGGATCGTGGTCCTCGTGTTCGCGGTGCTCCGCCCCACCACCTTCCCCAACATTGGAACGTTCGGCAGTATCTTCGGCTCGCAGGCAGTACTGGTTATCGTGACCCTCGGTCTGCTCGTGCCGCTGCGCGCCGGCGACTACGACCTCTCGGTGGCAGGGACGCTGAGCCTGTCGTCGATGATCATCGGCCGATTGAACGGTGGCGCGGGGATAGAGATATGGCTGACGGTCGCCATCGCCTTGGCGACGGGGGTGGGGGTTGGCCTGGTCAACGGTTTCTTCGTGCGCGTATTCGGCATCAATCCGTTCATCGTCACTCTCGGCATGGGCACCTTGCTCCTTGGCATAACCCTGCTCATCAGCGGGGACCAGACCTATGCAGGGGTTTCGCAGGGGCTCATCAACGTGACGGTGGTCGATAGGTTTCTCGGCATCCCGATCGAGTTCTATTACGCCCTTATCGTGTGCATTGGCATGTGGTACGTCTTCGAGCACACGACGCTGGGTCGGCGCCTTCTCTTCGTCGGCAGCGGTCGCGAAGTCGCCCGATTGAGCGGCATCCGAGTGGAGCGCATGCGGGTGGGTGCACTGGTGGTGGCGGGGTTCCTTGCCGCCCTCGCCGGGATATTCTTTGCCGGCACCTCCGGCGCGGCCAACCCCACCGCAGGAGCCAGCTTCCTCCTCCCGGCGTTCGCCGCCGCGTTCTTGGGGGGTACGACCATCACACCTGGTCGGTTCAATGCCTGGGGCACGATCATCGCCGCCTACTTCCTCGTGACGGGCGTGACGGGACTGGCCATTCTCGGGGTCCAGAGTTGGGTGCAGGACGTCTTCTACGGGGGGGCGCTGATCGTCGCCGTGGCCCTGGCCCAGCTGTCGAAGGGGCGCCAGAGTCAAAAGATCCTCTGAAGTCCTCGATCATTCGAGATCAGTGGAGCCACCGTGGGGAGAGTGCGACAGAGTGTTCGCATCACGTACCAAATGCAGTCAGATCGACCCTTGTCCAGACCCGGGCGGGGGCCGATGCTGACAGGGCGCTCTCGTAGGGCAGGCAGCGGTGGCGGAGTTGTGAAGAACGGAGATTGTGGCCATGAGTGAGCACGCAAAGCTGGCAGAGCGGCATCGCCGGGTCGTGCCGGCATGGGTCGGGCTCTACTACGAGGAGCCGATCGAGCTCGTCTCCGGCAAGGACTGCTGGGTTGTCGATCGCGAGGGCAACTCCTACCTCGATTTCTTCGGTGGCATCCTCACCACCAGCATCGGGTACGGCGTCGACGAGTTCGTGGAGGCAGTGCGGACACAGAGCAGCCAGATGGTCCATTCCTCCACCCTCTACCTCATACGGCCGATGGTCGAGTTGGCGGAGAAGATCTCGGAGCTTTCCTGCATACCCGATGCCAAGGTGTTCTTCGTCAGCTCGGGCAGCGAGGCCGTGGACGCCGCGCTGATGATGTGCTGCACCGCCCGCCGGTCCAACCAGGTACTGGCGGTGCGGAACAGCTACCACGGGCGATCATTTGCCGCCGTCGGCGTCACCGGCAACCGATCCTGGTCCCCGTCATCGCTCGATCCCCTGTCGGTCAGCTGGATCCATGGTGGCGATTCGCTCCGGGGGATCTTCGCCGGGATGGACGACCGGTCCCTCATCGAAGGCGCGGCCCGCGACCTCCGTGAAGTCATCGAGACGACCACCGCCGGTGATGTGGCGTGCCTCATCGCCGAGCCGATCCAGGGGGTAGGAGGTTTCGTGATCCCACCGGACGGTTTCTTCGGTGCGCTGCAACACGTTCTCGCCGAATACGGGATCCTGTACGTCTCCGACGAGGTGCAAACAGGCTGGGGACGGACCGGCGAGCACTTCTGGGGCTACCAGGCTCACGGTGTAGAGCCCGACCTGCTCACCTTCGCCAAGGGGCTCGGCAATGGGCTGGCCATCGGAGGAGTGGTGGGACGAGCGTCGGTGGTGGACTCCTTTGCCGCCAACTCGATCTCGACGTTCGGTGGGAATCCGCTCTCCACTGCCGGCGCTCTGGCGACCCTCGACTACATTCTCGACCACGACCTCCAGCGGAATGCGTTGGAGGTCGGTCGGCGCATCCTCGGGCAGCTCGCAGAGGGAACGGCGAGCATCCCGATGGTCGGCGAGGTTCGCGGGAGGGGCTTGATGATCGGGGTGGACCTGGTCGTAGCGGGGACGACCGATCCGTTCCCCTCGGCCGCGGGCGCCGTGCTCGAAGCAGCCCGGCGGGAGGGCCTGCTCGTCGGCAAGGGGGGTTTGCACGGGAACGTCATACGGATCTCGCCGCCGATGTCGGTCTCCGCGGCCACTGCCGATGACGGCGTCGCTCGTTTCCTCTCCGCCCTGCGATCGGTGAGTGAGCGGATGGGAGAAAGGCGATGAGGCACATCACCCACTGGATCAACGGGAAGGCGTGGGATGGTGGGCCGGCTCGTACTGGGCAGGTCTACGACCCGGCAACCGGCCAGCAGGTGGCATCGGTCGATTTCGCCTCGGCGGCAGAGGTCGACCAGGCGGTCAGCGGCGCGGTGATCGCCGGCCGAGCTTGGGCGAAAGTGTCGCTCACCCGTCGGACCGACGTGCTCTTCGGGTTTCGCCAGCTGCTGGCCGAGGGGCGTGAGGAGCTGGCCCGCATCGTCAGTGCCGAGCACGGCAAGATCCGGAGCGACGCTGCTGGCGAGGCGGCTCGGGGTCTTGAGGTCGTCGACTTCGCCTGCGGCATCTCCGAACTTTTGAAGGCCGAGCACTCGGTTGGTGTGTCGACCGACGTCGACGCCTACGCCTTCCGGCAGCCCCTCGGCGTTGTCGCCGGCATCACGCCTTTCAACTTCCCCGCCATGGTGCCGCTGTGGATGGCGCCCATCGCCATCGCCTGCGGGAACGCCTTCGTCTTGAAGCCCTCGGAACGGGACCCCTCCGCATCACTATGGCTGGCCGAGCGGTGGGCCGACGCCGGGTTGCCCGAGGGGGTCTTCCAGGTCGTCCAAGGGGACAAGGTGGCGGTCGACGCTCTGCTCGACCATCCCGGGATCGCCGCGGTGAGCTTCGTCGGCTCGACCTCGATCGCCCGTTACGTGTACGGACGCGCTGCGGCCGCTGGCAAGCGTGTGCAAGCCCTGGGGGGTGCCAAGAACCACCTGGTGGTGATGCCCGACGCCGACCCCGACGTGGTAGCCGACGCCCTGGTCAACTCGGCCTATGGCTCCGCCGGCGAACGCTGCATGGCGGTGTCGGTGGCGGTGGTGGTGGGCCAGGGCAAGGCCGAGCTGGTCGACCGGGTGGTCGCCCGGGGAGCCCGCCTGGCGCTAGGCCCGGGGGAGGACCCCGAGTCCGAGATGGGGCCATTGGTCACCCGGGCGCACCTCGAGCGGGTCCTCGGCTACGTTGACGCCGGCCTCGACCAGGGCGCCCGGCTGGTGCTCGACGGGCGTCAGCATCCGCACCGTGGCGAAGGTGAGGGCTTCTGGTTGGGACCCACGCTGTTCGACGATGTCCGGCCAGACATGGCGATCTACGCCGACGAGATCTTTGGTCCGGTGCTCTGCGTGATGTCGGTGAACTCCCTCGAAGAGGCCCTTCAGCTGATCGATGGAAGCCCGTATGGCAATGGCGCCTCGCTGTTCTCCAACGACCTCGAGGCCATTCGTCGGTTCGAGATCGAGGTGGAGGCAGGGATGGTCGGAATCAACGTCCCGATCCCGGTGCCGATGGCCTACTACGGCTTCGGCGGTTGGGGCGAGTCCATGTTCGGCGACCACGACATCTACGGTTCCGACGGCGTGCGGTTCTACACCCGGTTGAAGAAGATCACCGCCCGACCATTGGCGCACCGCGGCTCCCTCAATTTCCCCACCAATCAGTGAGCCGACCGACCAACGTTCCAGTGGCAGGGATCGAGACGTTCGTCGCAAGAGGAGGATGCAGGTGCCGGAAGTTGTGAGAGCCGCGCTGGTGCAGGCCAAGTGGACCGGCGACAAGAAGTCGATGGTCGACTCCAACCTCGTGCTGGCCAAGGAGGCAGCCGAGCAGGGTGCCCAGATCGTCTGCTTCGAGGAGCTGTTCTATGGGCCCTACTTCTGCCAGGTACAGGATCCGGAGTACTACAGCTATGCAGAACCGGTCCCCGGCCCGACAACAGAGCAGATGGTTGAGCTGGCCCGCCAGACCGGCATGGTGGTGGTGGCACCGATCTACGAGGAAGACCAGCCCGGCATCTACTACAACACCGCCCTGGTTATCGATGCCGATGGGCGATACCTCGGGAAGTACCGAAAGACACACATCCCCCAGGTGAACGGATTCTGGGAGAAGTACTACTTCCGCCCCGGCAATCTCGGATATCCGGTGTTCGAGACAGCGGTGGGCCGGGTTGGGGTGTACATCTGCTACGACCGGCACTTCCCTGAGGGCTGGCGGGCCCTCGGTCTGGCCGGCGCGCAGATCGTGTTCAACCCGGCGGCGACCAGCCGAGGCCTGTCCTCCTACCTCTGGAACCTCGAGCAGCCGGCGGCGGCAGTGGCAAACGAGTACTTCGTGGGGGCCATCAACCGGGTCGGGGTCGAGCCATTGGGGGACAACGACTTCTACGGCGGCTCGTACTTCGTCGACCCCCGAGGTCAGATGGTGGGTGAGTTGGCATCGGGTTCGGAAGACGAGGTAGTGGTCCGCGACCTCGACATGCGGGTGCTCGAGGAGGTGCGGCAGCTCTGGGCCTTCTACCGCGACCGCCGCCCGGACGCCTACGGTCCGCTGGTGGCACCATGAGTCGCATCTTGGTCGAGCGCGGCGTCGCCGTCACCAGCGGTGGCAGCATGGCTGCCGACGTGCTGATCGATGGCGAGCGGATCGCCGCCCTACTCGCACCAGGATCCGGTGATCCGGTGATCCGGGGGGAGGTTCGCCGGATCGACGCCACTGGCAAGCTGGTCGTGCCCGGTGGGATCGACGTGCACACCCACATGGAGATGCCCTTCGGCGGGACGTACTCTTCCGATACCTTCGCCACCGGCACCCAGGCAGCTGCCTGGGGCGGCACGACCACCATCGTGGACTTTGCCATCCAGCCGCGGGGTGCCAGCCCCCGTCAGGGGCTGGAGACCTGGATGCAGCGTGCTGACGGCAAGTGTGCGATCGACTACGGCTTCCACATGATCCTCTCCGACGTGACCGACCAGGCACTGAAGGAGATGGAGGGTCTGGTAGGCGACGGTGTCACCAGCTTCAAGCTGTTCATGGCCTACCCGGGAGTCTTCTATTCCGACGACGGGCAGATCCTGCGGGCGATGCAGACGGCGGCGGCCACCGGCGCCACCGTGATGATGCACGCTGAGAACGGCATCGCCATCGATGTCTTGGTGGAGCAGGCGCTGGCCAGTGGGCTCACCGATCCGAGGATGCATGGTGCGACCCGGCCCTCGGTCCTCGAGGGCGAGGCGACCCACCGAGCGATCGTCTTGGCTGGCCTGGCCGACTGCCCCCTCTACATCGTCCATCTCTCGGCAGCCGAAGCGCTGGCCGAGGTGACGACGGCCCGCGACGCGGGCCAGCCGGTGTTCGCTGAGACCTGCCCTCAGTACTTGTTCCTCGACGAGGGGCTGATGTCGGGCCAGGACTTGGAGGGAGCGAAGTACGTCTGCTCGCCACCGCTACGTTCCTCCCATCATCACGACATGCTCTGGAATGGCTTGGGCAGCGACGACGTCTCGGTTGTGGCCACCGATCACTGCCCGTTCTGCTTCAAGGACCAAAAGGAGCGGGGCCGGGGCGACTTCACCAAGATCCCCAATGGCCTTCCGGGGGTCGAACACCGCCTCGACTTGGTCTACCAAGGCGTGATTGCCGGCCGCCTCACCCTCGAGCGTTGGGTGGAGCTGACGGCCACCACCCCCGCCCGGCTGTTCGGTCTCTACCCGCGGAAGGGATCGTTGCTCCCTGGGTCCGACGCCGACCTCGTCGTTTACGACCCGGCGAAGGTCAGGACCCTCGGTGCGGCGAGCCACCACATGGCGGTGGACTACTCGGCCTACGAGGGGATGCAGATCGAAGGTGGGGTCGAGACCGTCATCTCCCGTGGCGAGGTGATCCTCGACAACGGCACCTTCAGGGGAAGAGAGGGTCACGGTCGGTTCGTCCCGCGGACGCCGTTCGAGGGGCTGAGCGTGCCGCGACCGGGGGCAGGGCGCAAGAAGGACCTCGTCCTCGGGGGGACGAAATGAAGTTCGGCCTGGTGCTGCAGACCGACCCGCCTGCCCGGCGGGTGATCGAGCTGGCCCGCGTCGCTGACGGGTTCGGCTTCGATTCGGTGTGGACGTTCGACTCGCCGGTCCTCTGGCAGGAGCCCTTCGTGATCTATACCCGGATCCTCGATGCCACAGAGCGGGTCCGGGTAGGTCCGATGGTCACCAACCCGAGGTCCCGGGACTGGTCGGTGACCGCTTCGCTGTTCGCCACCCTGAACGACATGTTCGGTAACCGCACGATCTGCGGCATCGGCCGGGGCGACTCGGCGGTGCGGGTGATCGGCGGCCGCCCCACCAGCCTCGAATTGGTAGCGGACGCCATTGGCGCGATCCGCGGGCTGGCGGAGGGCCGAGAAGTCGAGCTACATGGCCAACCGGTGCGGCTCCCGTGGGTGCGCGAGGGCGCGCTGCCGGTATGGATGGCCGCCTACGGACCCAAGGCCCTGGCGGTGGCCGGGCAGGTGGCCGATGGGCTCATCCTGCAGCTGGCCGATCCGTTCGTCATCGAGTGGGCTGTCCGTCAGGTGCGGGCTGCAGCCGAACAGGCCGGGCGTGACCCGGCGTCGGTGACGATCTGCGCTGCCGCACCGGCCTACGTCGGCGGCGACATCACTCACCAGCGCGATCAGGTCCGATGGTTCGGCGGGATGGTCGGCAACCACGTTGCCGACCTGGTCAGCCGGTATGGCCACGAGTCGGGGGCGGTCCCCCGCGAGCTCACCGACTACATCGAGCAGCGCAAGGGCTATGACTACCGGCATCACGGCCGGGTAGGGAACCCCGACACCGAGTTCGTCCCCGACCAGATCGTGGACCGGTTCTGCCTGCTCGGGACGATCGAGGACCACTGCCGGAAACTCGCCGAGCTCGAGCAGCTCGGTGTCGAGCACTTCGCGCTCTATCTCATGCACGACGCTCAGGACGAGACGCTGGATTGCTATGGCAAGGACATCATTCCTCGCCTCGCCCCTCGGTGACGATGTTCCGCGCTCGCTGTCTCTGATCCCGGGGGAGGGGCAGGATGACCGGCCCACATACTGACGCACTGAAGATCGTGATTGTCGGGGGAAACATCGCGGCCCTCAGTGCGGTCGAGGAGCTCCGTTCGATCGGGTTCAGCGGACCCATAACCTTGATCTCGGACGAGGCGAACCTCCCCTACGAGCGGCCACCTCTCTCCAAGTCGTCCCTGACCCAAGGAGCGGACCCCGTCGAGTATCACGGGGCGGAGTGGTTTCGCTCCAACGGTGTCGAGCTGCGCCTGGGCCGGTCGGCGCGCCATCTCGACCTCGAGCGACGGGTGGTGATGATCGACCGAGAGCCAGTACCCTTCGACGGCGTCATCATCGCCACCGGCTCAAGGCCACGGAACCCATGGGGCGATCGACCGATCGACGGAGTCGTCACCCTCCGGACCGCTGCCGACGCCAAGAGCCTCCGCCCACTGTTGGTCGCCGGATCGCGCCTGGGGGTCGTCGGCGCCGGGTTCATCGGTTCCGAAGTGGCCTCGAGCGCCCGAGCGCTCGGCTGCGAGGTGACCATCCTCGAGGCAGCCCCGAGCCCCCTCGTCCGGGCCGTCGGCGAGGAGGGCGGGCGGCTCCTCGCCGAGCTGCACGAGGCCAACGGTGTCACCCTCCAATGCGGGGCTCGGGTGAAGGGGTTCGGCGGCCGCCGAAGGGTCGAATATGTCGAGACGGTGGAGGGGGAGCGGATTCCTGCCGACGTCGTGGTGGTCGGTGTCGGTGTCACGCCCAACGTGGAGTGGCTCGCGTCGTCGAAGGTTCCCGTTGGGGACGGTGTGACCTGCGACGCCACGCTCTGTGCCGGAGCGAGGAACCTGTACGCGGCGGGCGACGTCGCCTCCTGGCGACATCCTCGTTACGGGCGGATGCGCTCCGAGCAGTGGACGACGGCCTCGTTGCAAGGACGGTACGCCGCGCGGAACCTGCTGAGCCTGCCAGGAAGAGCACAGGCGTTCTCGGCGACGCCGTACTTCTGGTCGGACCAGTACGGGTCCCGGATCCAGCTGTTCGGGATGCCCAGCGATCAGCCCCTCGTGGGCCTGGGTCGGGCATCAGAGGAGAACGGGGGCCAATGGGCCGTGGGATGGCAGAGCGGCGGGAGGCTGTCGGGAGTCATGACGTTGAACTGGCCCCGACGCATGGCCGTCCTGCGGGCAGAGGTGGAACGCTCGGCGCCGATCGACGACCTTCTCATCCCGACATGAGCAAGGAGAGTGGGTGCCGATCATCGAAGTAGAGCTCGACCAGTCCATCTGCTGTGGTGGGCGCCAGTGCGTCGCCGCAGCGCCCGACGCATTCGAGTACCTCGACAAGGGCATTGCTGCGGTTCGCCCGGCGGCGGCGGAGGTGAATCTCGAGCAGCTCCTGCAAGCAGCCCGGAATTGCCCCGTCATGTGTATAACGATCCGCCGAGACGGCGAAGTCATCGAACCGCAGTGAGCGTCATGAGCCGGCCATCGAGTACTCGGGTGCGGCCCGCGAGCCCGGCACGTTTCGAGGAATTCGAGGAAGGAGTGTTCAATCATGAACGATTCAATTGATCACGGGAGCCCGGTCAAGCCGCCGGAGTACCGGCAGGTGGTGACTCCGTCCGATCCCCTGGGGACCTACGACCTCGGGTCGAAGGCCGAGTTCTGGCGACTGTTCTGGCACCCCGTCTGCACTCTTCACGAGCTGCGCGCCCACTGTTCGGGAGGCAGGGGCCCCCTGCAGACGACCCTTTTGGGCGAGCGGATCCTCGTGGTCGACATGGGCGGTGCGGTCCGCGCCTTTTCCGACCACTGCCCCCATCGCGGTTCGAGCCTGAGCCTTGGCTGGCTCGAGAAGGACACCATCCGCTGCCGGTACCACGGCTGGTGCTTCGACTCGACGGGCGTGTGCACCGAGGTCCCCTCGCTCGGCGCCGGGGAGGCGATACCGGCACGCGCCCGCCTCTCCACGTACGACTGCCAGGTTGCCTACGACCTGGTGTGGGTGCGGATGGACGGGTCGGCGAAGACCGAGATCCCGCGCTTTCCCGCCTGGGGGGACGAATCGCAGGTGTGCATCATGGGCCAGCCGTACCTGTGGCCGGCCTCCGCCGGACGGAGGGTCGAGAACTTCATCGACGTGTCGCACTTCCCGTACACCCACCAAGGCACGCTGGGGGCGCCCCCACTGACTCAGTTCCCCACGTTCGCGGTGGACCAGATCGCCGGAGAGTTGCGTTGGAAGACGGAGACCTTCCTCGCCTTCAACCCCGGGGATGCCACCTACGGTCCCCCAGCGGGTCCAGACTCCACCATGCTGCCCCCGGCGACATACATAGTCGGCATGCCTCTTACCGTCGTGCTCATCTTCAACTGGTCGAAGGACAAGGCAACTCAGATCTTCATGCACCCGACCCCGATCGACTCCGAGAACTGCCGCAGTTATTGGTTCACGTGTCACACGGCGGACGGATCGACGGACGAGGAGCATCTTGCGCTGCAGTCCATTGTCCTGACCGAGGATCTTCCCGTGGTGGCCTCGCATCTCCCCCGGGCCATCGGACAATTGCGCGACGAAGTCTCGGTCCCAGCCGACAAGCCGGTGGTCTTCTGGCGCCGGTGGTTGTGGGAGCTGATCCGAGCGAGCGAGGACGGCGGCACGGCGGTCCGCGGCGCACTGTCAGTGGAGCGGATCGAGTCCGAGCTCGAGGTGGGAGTGTGATGAAGATCGGCGTCCCGAAAGAGGTGAAGAGCCAGGAGTACAGGGTGTCGTGCACCCCTGCCTGGGTACACGAGCTGGCTCGCGAGGGTCACCAGGTCTTGGTCGAAAGCGGCGCCGGGATCGGGTCTGCGATCTCGGACGACGACTTTCAGGCCGCCGGCGCACGGATCGTCCCAGGAGCCGACGACGTGTGGGGCGATGCGGATCTGATCGTGAAGGTGAAGGAGCCGGTACCGGAGGAGTACGGTCGCCTGCGCAAGGACCTGATGCTCTTCACCTACCTCCACCTGGCGGCGTCGGCCGAGTGCACCGACGCATTGCTACAGGCCGGGACGACCGCCATCGCCTATGAGACGGTCGAGCTGGCGGATCGATCGCTGCCCTTGCTGGCCCCGATGTCGGAAGTGGCCGGGCGGATGGCTCCACAGGCCGGTGCGCACCACCTGCAGCGATCCGGCGGCGGTCGCGGGGTGCTGATGGGCGGGGGATCCGGCGTCCGCCCGGCCCAGGTGGTGGTGATCGGCGCGGGGGTGGCGGGCATGAACGCGGCGGTCACCGCGCTCGGCATGCAGGCCGAGGTGACGCTCTTCGACCGCAATGTGGTGAAGCTGCGCGAGGCGGACCGGCTCTACCGTGGCCACCTTCGGACGCTCACGTCGAATGCGTACGAGCTGGCGGCGGCGGTCGTGGAGGCCGACCTGGTGATCGGGGCGGTGCTCGTCCCAGGGGCGCGCGCTCCAAAGCTGGTGACCGACGAGATGGTCGCAACGATGAAACAGGGGTCGGTGCTGGTGGATATCGCCATCGATCAGGGGGGCTGCTTCGAGTCGTCGCGTCCCACGACGCATGCCGACCCGGTCTTCCCCGTCGCCGAGTCGATCTTCTACTGCGTGGCGAACATGCCCGGGGCGGTGCCGCACACCTCCACCTACGCGCTCACCAACGTCACCATGCCCTACGCGTTGGAGATCGCCCGGCTCGGGTGGCGACGGGCCATGCGGGAGGACGCAGGCCTGGCGGCTGGTTTCACCACGCACGAGGGAGTGCTGACCCATCGCGAGGTCGCCCAGGCGCACGGGCTCGGCTGGGAGGACCCTGCGACGATCCTGGCCGCGTGACGACGTCAGCGGACGTCAGTGTCCGGCCGACCGGACTTTAACCAGGGCTGATGCCCCACGTCCGACGCGACAGCCGTTGCCAGCAGGGCCAGATGGAGAGCCGTGCGCACTTCGGGCACCTCAAGGTCGCGCCCCAAGACGACGGTGAGCCGGTCGAGGGAATGATAGAAGGCGGCGCGACTCAAATGTGACCGGGCGGCCGCCGTCGACTTGTTGCCGCCGCTATCGAGGTAGACGGTCAAGATGTCCAGAAGGTGGGTGCCGTGCCGCTCGTCGTGCTCCCAGAGCCGACGGAGCTGTCCGGAGACGACCCGCTGCAGGCGCCGGTCGTCGGACAGCAGGCGGAGCACCCCCCGCAGCTCGATGTCGTCGACGGTGGCCACTCGGGAGTCTCCGCTCCCCAGCGTCGCCTGGGCCGCCTCGTCCGCCTGGGTGAGCGCCCGTCCGAGGTCGGCGAGGGCAGGGCCCAGAGGAATGGACGCTGCCCCGAACGAAAGTGCCTCCGGCGCCCCCACGAAGCCATTGCGGACCTCGAGGGCCACGTCGGCGAGCAATTGGGAAGGGGTCCGGTTCGCGGGCAAGGCCAGCAAGGCCAGCACTTGGTCTTCACGTACCTGCCCGACCAGCCCTGCGCAGCCAGCCCGCTCGACCGCCCTGCAGACCGTCTCCTCCGAGCAGAACGGGTGGTTCGATCGCACCGCGAAGGCAGTCAGTTGCTGATGGCGTAGCACCACGCCCAACGCGCGTGCCCGCACGATGACCTCGTCGATCGTCCGGCACCGTCCGGCGCTGATGTCGTCGATCAGCTCACGAAGGGCGGCCCGCTCCAGCACCGCCGGCGGTCCTGCCGTCAGCCACGCCACCGCGAGCATGGCCGCGCCGCCCTCCAGGACGGCGCGAGGAAGGGCGCCGTGCCGCTCGTCGGTCAACATGACCACCCGTCCGCACGGCTGACCGCGGGGTTCGACCGGGCTGGCGAACCACCCGGGATGGTCGTCGCTCCGCTGACGGCTGCGCGTCTGCCAGCCGGCCAGCAGGTCCTCTATCGGCACGGAGTGCTCGGCCACGGCGATCGGCCGGTGGATCAAATTCTCGAACACCACCGGGCAAGAAGCGAGTTCGCTCATCTTGCGTACCACATCGCCTGGCGCGGCCCCGCTCGCCAGGGAATGAAAGGCGCGGTGGACGCGCTCTTGCGTGCGCAGCTCGGCCAGTTGGCGGTTGAGGATCTGGGCGTGGACGGCCTCGGTGATCGCGACGAAGGGTATCTCCCGCTCCAAGGCAATGAGTGGCAGGCCCCACTCCTCGGCGGCGTCGATGGCCTCGCGCGGCACCTCAGGGTACCGGCGGACGAGCTCGATGCCGATGCCGCTCACGCCAGCCTGGGCCAGGTCGCGGATGTAATCGGTCAGTGCCCCGCCGCCGTCGGGAAGCGCGATCCCGGTGGTCAAGATCAGCTCCCTCCCTCGCAGGAGTTGGGCGATGTCGGGGACCTCGGCGACGTGGACCCAGCGGACGGTTCGGTGTAGTTGGTCCTTGCCGGCCACCACCCGGGGTTGCCCTGCCTGCACCTCCGCGAGTTGGAGGATGTCCGCGACCGTCAGAGCTTCGGGCCCTCCGGCGGACGAGTCGACATCGACGGGATCGACGAGCACTGTGGATCACCCTACTTTTCGTCGGCCATGGAGACCGGTCGGACGACCTGCCCGGGAGATTGACACTCCCACCGGGCGCCCGTATTTTCCTATCCAGAGCGTCGGGGCGCCAGCGCCCGTGTTGGTCCCCACGCCCGAGGGGGAGATGCGAGTGAACCTAGACCGAGGAACCGGCCGCGCACGAACGCTGGTGGCGGTAGTGCTGGCCGCCGGCGTGGCGATCGGGCTCGGTGCGGCCACACCGGCCGCCGCCGCGACGCCGCGGGTGCTGCTGGTCGGCACCTTCCACGGCCACCGGGGCCCCTACCGGACCATCCAGGCGGCGGTCGACGCCGCCCGGCCCGGCGACACCATCCTGATCGGCCCGG
>DAHUZM010000025.1 GCA_027306525.1 Acidimicrobiaceae bacterium | reverse complement strand
CAGACGATGAAGAGGGCCGTGGTCCCGGACCGATATGCCGAGGTGGCCAGGATGCGGGGCACCCAGGTCGCGAGCCACCGGTCCCCGACCGACACCGAGCAGTCGTGCATGTCGTCGCAGATGTTGGGCGTGATCGAGGTGTAGGTGGGCAGGTTGTTCGACGAGAGGACGACGGGGAGGCTGGCGAGCGGCACGTCGTCGAGCCGGCACGCGGCCCGGTCGCCCGGGCCGTCGTAGTAGACGGCCGGGTTGTGCTTGGCGGCATAGGAACCCCGGGAGATGAGCACGCAGCTCCCGGGCATCGACTCGGCGAAGCTGCGCTCGGTCCCGCCAGCCGCCCGGACCTGGCGGAAGAGGTTGTCGACGGCGAAGGAGTGTTGCGTCGGATCCCCGTCGTCGCTCACCCCCTGCGTCGAGCCGGAGGTGGCCCCGAGGTAGTTGGGAAGCGAGGGCGAGCCCACCGAGGAGTAGTTCGAGTCCGTCCCGCACGCGTGCGCCAAGCCGGTCACGTAGGGGGCCGACGAGCTGCCGATGACCGAGCTCCAGGTGTGGTTCTCCATCCAGATCCACACGACGTGCTGGTAATGGGCCGGCGCCGATGTCGTCGTCCCGCACGGATGGCTGGGAGTGGGTACGGCGAGGGTTGGAGAGGCGCTCGTCGTGGTGGTGCCCAGGCGACCGGCGGCGGGCGCGGTGCGCTTGACCGCCGTGGGCGCACCTCCGCACGCCGCGACGGCCAACGCGAGACAGAGAAGGCCGAGGCCACGCCCGATGGCGGGGCGACCGGGTCCTAAGCGCACGATCAATGCTTAGGTCCTGCCCGGGCCGCCGGTGGGGTCGCCCGGGCCCGCCGTGGGCGCGTCACGGGGCCGGCGGGGCCGGCGGGAGCAGGCGCTCGACACGAGCAGCAGTCTCCCGCCCACAACTGACGGAGATATGAAGGCCCTGGTCGGCCACCCAGCGCTTGGCGCGGCGCGTCGAACTCGGAGCGGGGCGGAGGGCAGACGGGCCTGCGCTCGCCGGCCGACGCGCCGGGCGCCTGGCTATCGCTGTGTGAGGTAGTTGCTCACACCACGGAAGTGCTCATGCTCCTCGCTATAGGCATCGATGCGAAGCAGCCGGCCGCCGGGCAGCACCCGTGAGAAGCGGAACCCGAGGGGGGCGAGCAGATCCCAGAAGTCTCGGAAGAAGCTCCGCGAGTAGATGTTGGCCGATCCGAACTCGAACGCCACCGCTCGGATGATCCCCCCGGCGAGCGAGAGCCGGGCGCCGTTGAGCGCAGCCAGCTCGCCTCCCTCGACGTCGAGCTTCAAGAGATCGACGCGCTCGAGACCGTGCGCACGGATGGCGTCATCGAGCGTGACGACCTCGACCTTCTCCTGGAACGCCGACATGTCCCCGAAGTAGGTGTCGTGGCGCTCGTAGAGGGACGCGGCGCCATAACCAGGCGATGCTCCGGAGAGCAGGGCCTCGCCCGGATGCTCTCCGACCGCAGCACGGATCACGGTCTTGTTCGGCACCTCGAGCGTGCGGAGCGTCTCTTGACATGCCTGTTGGGGCTCGAACAGGAAGAAGCGGGCGGCGGGGTCCCGAAGCACGCGAGCGACCGCGCTCGCCCACTGTCCGTAGTTCGCTCCTCCGTCGACGACGACCGGCGCTGAGACGCCACGGAGGGTCGAGGCATCTGCGGTGGCCTCCCCCTCCATGTCCCATCCGGTGCCCGACCCCTTCCCCTGGAGGATGTCGAGATAGATCCCGGCCGCTCGACTCAGGCGCGACGGGACACGTCGAGCGAGGGACGGTGCCGCCTTCTTCGCAAGATCGGAAAGGTCCGCCACGACATCGGACGCTACCCGGCGCCCCGGCGCCGACCGGGGCTTCGCGTCCTGGGCCACGGCGCTCCGCCGCCACCCCATCGCTTCGGTCCGCTCGAGCTTCGGGCGACCCTCACCCGGCGGAAGGCCCGAGCGGCAGCGCAGCGCAGCCTTTACCCTGGCGTCATGCCCAGCCTTGGGGGCCGGCCCGCGTTTGTGAAATCGCCGCCTCGTGGCGCGTCCAGCGCAAGGAAACGATGAGCATCTACGGCGACCGCGTCCTGCCGAGATTGGTCGACGTCGCCCTGGGCCGAGGCGTCGACCCCATCCGCGCCCGCGTGGCGGCCGCTCTCGAGGGCACGGTCGTCGAGGTCGGCTTCGGGAGCGGGCGCAATGTCCCGCACTATCCGACGACCGTCCAAAGGGTGGTGGCGATCGACCCGTCGCTGGTCGGCCGGAGGCTCGCGGCGCGACGCCTGGCCGCAAGCCCCGTGCCGGTCGAATTCGCGGGGCTCGACGGACAGGACCTGCCGCTCGACGATGCGTCCGTCGACCACGCCCTCATCACCTGGACGCTCTGCACGATCCCCGACGCCCCCCGCTCGCTCGCAGAGGTGCGGCGAGTGCTCAGGCCGGGAGGTCGCCTCCACTTCGTCGAGCATGGCCTCAGCTCGAACCCGGCTTCGGCGAGATGGCAGCGCCGACTGACCCCGTTCTGGCGGCACGTGGCCGGCGGCTGCCATCTCGACCGGCCCATCGACGAGCTCGTCTCGAATGCCGGGTTCGACCTCGTCGAGCTCGAGCGCTATCGATTCTCCCGGCCCGAGCTCATTGGCTACCTCTACGAGGGGATCGCCGAGAAGACCTGATCGCGCGCCGCAGCCACCCTCGGACCGCCCTGCGCTCGAGAGCGGACCGAGCGCCCCGGGCGATGCGCACGGACTCCATCGCGACCACCATGGCGCCATCGCCGGAGGACCAACCCCGCCGGGATGCCACGGTCTCGGTCTGCCATTGCCCTCCCTCACCCGGCCGCCTTTCGAGCGGGTGAGATCCGCCGCCGTGCCCGCAGGCGGAGTCTTTCCCCCGTTCGATCTGGGCATACTTCGCCCCGCAGCGCACGGATTGTCTCCGCCACGGCCAACCAGCAGGAGAAGCGATGGCGTCCGGACCTCACGGGACCCCCATCTTGGGATTCGACTCGGTCACCGCCTCCTACCTCGGCGCCGGGCTCGTCATCGCGATTTCCGTCGTTGCCAGTCGCACCCTGGCGCGCCGATCTGGCATTCCCTACCCCGTCTTCCTCGTCGTCGCCGGCGCCGGCGCCGGCTTCCTTCCTCACGTCGGAGGCACCGCCCTCGATCCCCGGATCGTCTTCTTCGGATTCCTGCCGCCGCTCGTCTACCACGCGGGACTCGTCACCTCGCCGCGCGAGCTGCGGGCGCACGCGTGGCCGATCGGGCTCGGTGCCCTTGGGCTGGTGCTCGCGACCACCTTCGCCGTGGCCGGGGTCTCCTGGGCGGTGGCGCCGGGGATCGGCTGGGTCGGCGCATTCATCCTCGGTTCGGTGGTCGCGCCGACCGACCCCGTGGCCGCCACCTCGGTGTTCGGGCGCCTCGGCGTACCGCCGCATGTCACCACCATCCTCGAGGGCGAGAGCCTCGTGAACGATGGTGTCGCGCTCGCGCTCTTCAGCATCGGGGTCGCCGCCGTAGCCAGTCCGACGAGCGTCGGCCGTGGCTTCCTCGACTTCCTCCGGGTTGCGGGCGGGGGGACGGCATTCGGCCTCGTGGTCGGATGGCTGGCGGCGCACGTCCGCCGGCCGATGGGCGACGCCGCGTCACAGGTCGTGGTCTCCCTCCTCGTCCCCTTCGTCGCCTACCTCCCCGCGAATGCGCTCGGGTTCTCGGGTGTGCTCGCCACCTTGGCGACCGGGCTCGTCCTCGGCCAGCGCCCGAGTGCGCTCGAGCCCTCGGGCCGGATCCGCCTGGCCGAGTTCTGGCAGGTGCTCGTGTTCTTGCTCGAGTCGGTGTTGTTCGTCCTCGTCGGCCTGCAGCTACGCCACCTGCTCGGCGCCGTCGGCCAATACCCGGTGCAAGAGGTCGTAGCGCTGACCACGCTGGCGGTCGTCGTGGTGGTCGGGGTCCGGCTTATCTGGTGGCTCGCGATCCCGACGGTGCGCTGGCACCCCGAGGGGCGGCTGCTCGACACGGGCGCCGTGCCCCGATCCGAGCGCATCGCGCTCGGCTGGTCGGGGTTGCGGGGTGCCATCTCCCTGGCGGCCGCGCTCTCGGTGCCGAGCGTGGTCTCGAGGCATCGCTTCGAAGGGCGCGACCTCATCGTCTTCGTCACCTTCTGCGTGATCATCGCAACCCTCGTCGGGCAAGGCATCTCCCTCCCGGCATTACTGAGGTGGCTCGGATTGTGCGGCAGTGAGGTGCAGCAACGTCAACGGGTGGTGGCAGAACGCCGCTGTGCTGAGGCCGCGCTCACCCTCCTCGACGAGATGATCGCCGATGAAGCGCTCGACGGAGCGCTCACCGAGTCACTCCGCGAGCGCTACGAGCGCCGCCTTGAGCGGGCTCGGCTCATCGCCGAGGACGATGGAGCGGTGCGGCGGGTTCCGCTCCGCGACCTCGAGCAGCGACTTCTCGACACCCAGCGCGACACCCTGCGGACGCTGCACCGCTCGGGCGAGATCTCCTACTCGGTGATGCGGACGGTGCGCCGCGAACTCGATCTTGAACAGGCGCGTCTCGCGCCATAGCCGTCGAGTGCCGTTCGCGAACCGCACCCACCGTTGGACCCGGCGAAGCGTTGCGCCGAATCCCGAGAGCGAGAGCATCCGTAGCGGACGCGTTCATGTCGATGTCCGTCGAACACCGATCAGCCGCCCTTCTCAAGGGCCCTTTCGTCCGGCAACGCCAGCGCCAGCTCGCCGCTGGTGGTCGGGTGAAACGGTGCGGGGTCATTGATCCCCTGGACATAGGGCTGCGAACTGCAGAGCGCGTGACCGGAGAAATCCGGTGCCACAGACTGAAACCCCGATTCCCGCGCTCCCTGCGCCAACACAGCGTTCAAGGCGTTGAGCCAATCGACCAGCGTGTGCTGCTTGGATGCGGTCAGTCCCACGTGATCGAGGCAGTGCGATGCGGGATTGAACGGGTCGTAGTACTGGTTCACGAGGACTTGCGGATGGCCCGGAAGGGCCACGAGCTGGGCGAGCAGTTGGTAGTACTGCGTCGTGAAGGCATTGAGCTGGCTCTGGAAATAGGCCGTCGAGGCAGCGTCATTGCAGTGTTTCGCCACGGCGCACAGCTGAACGATCGCATCCCAGTGCACGTCATCAGCGCCGACGCTCACGAGGATGGCCTTCAGGCCGACGATGCGCTTCGCCTCCGCGAGCTGGGGCGGTGCACTGAGGCTGCCGAGGGGCTGGGGACCGAGGATGCCCGCAGGGATGGTGGCACCGCTACAGGCGAGATTCTCAACGTTCCAACCGTTCACCGTGCCAATGGCGAGCCCATAGGCGTCCGCGCTGCGATGACACGCCTGATCGAGGGGGGTTGGATGCTCGAGGGGAGCGAGCCCCAACCCCGAAGCGGTCGAATCTCCCAGGACGACCGCCTGAATGCCCGATAGCGCAGGACCGGGCGAGGGTGCGATCGGTCGAGGCTCTTCCTGGCCCACGAGCGCGCTCAACGAGTGGACCCCGGCCAGGATCCGGGGGGCGTCGTAGGCCGTGAGCATGATCCATCCCAGGTTCACTCCCTCGACGACCAGCAACGAGAGGCCGACGGACAACAGCGCTCGCCGCCAGGATCGCCGACGGAGGCCGAGGTAGCCGACGCTCAGGACGAGCGCGCAGAGCCCAACGAACAGAACCTCCCAGGCGAAATACCGGGTCCAGCCGCTGGCCAGCTCTCGACCGAGGTCCCTTCCGGCGGGCGCCCGACTCCTTGGGGCGAGGAAGCTCGAGACCTGCTGATTGATGGTGACCTTGGTCAATACGAGACGCGGCCGAACTGGCCCGGTGAACTGGACGATCGTCGGCAGCGACTGTCCGAACAGCTCCAACACCCCTGGGCCCGAGAGGCTCAGTGTCGGGTTGGCCGTTCCGACAGCAACGGTCTGCCCCAGCGCCGACACCGATTGCAGCGGTGTGACCCGCAAGCCAAAGGCGATGGACGCCGCCGTCAACGCCAGGATCGCCACCACGGCGAAACCCCAATGCAGCGCGCCGCGGCCGACGGATCTCCGTCGCTGAAGGACCATTCCCACCGTCCCATCTTCCTCGCCCCCGCTCGCCGGGCCGCGTCGGTGTCGGCTGCAACCCGATCAAGGTGCTCGATCAAGCGCGATGCGTTCGGCCGCAGCCCGCGGGCGCGCTCGAGCTCGTCCGATCCGCTTGTCTCTCGCGATCCCAGCCGGCTCGCACGTCGCCAAATCCGATACCCGGGCACGAGGGCGAGCACCCGTGCTGAAGGAAGCCGACGCCTCCACCCGTGCCCAGCGCTCCATGCCGGGTGCCGATCGCCCGCGACGCTGGGGATGGTCGCGTTGCCCTCGGGGCTCCGACGGCCAGCCACGATGGCGCTCGGCGTCGCACCGGCCACGGCCCCCCCTGCCGAGGGTCGCACGAGGCTCTCTGCGCGCACGGGTTCGGACGGGACCACCGTTCAACCGAGACGCGTCGACACGGGCCCGGGGCTCGTTCGCCCCCATCCGGCGCCGTCACACCAGCGTGTGCCCCTTCCACCTAGTTAGTGATTACTAATAGTTGCTATTTAGTAACTTTTAGTATAGGCTGATTGATGACAAGACCCAGGAGGTCGAAACCGTGCAACAACGAACAGAGCCATTCCCCTTTGCGAAGAGACAGCCGACCGACCTGTCAACGGCGCGCACCCCCACTGCCAATTTGGATGCACCGCCGCCGAAGGGCCTGCGCTCGGTGCTCGCGGCGGTGGTCATTGCGGCGTTGGCCGGATTAGCCGGCCTCGGCGTCGCCATCTGGGCTCTTGAAACCGTGCCTGCGGTCGGTCCCCAAGGTCCCCAAGGGCTTCGGGGACCCCAAGGCTCCCCGGGGATCCAGGGACCCCAGGGGGTCCAGGGGGTCCAAGGCATCACCGGACCCCAGGGCAAGCGGGGCGTGCCGGGGACCATCACGGCGGGCAAGGTGGTGTCAGGGAGCACGCTCGTCTCGGCACCCAACCCGGCCGTTGGCACCGTGCTCGTGGCCAAGACGTCGTGCCCGGCGGGCAAGGTTCTCATGGGAGGCGGCGCTCAGGTGTGGGCGAAGGGCGTCGTCGCCGACCGCAATGTGTACCTTCGTTCCTCGTTTCCGCTGAACTCGAAGACCTGGCAGACGGTGGCAATCACCTCGGGCCTCCTAGGATCGGGCACCTCCATGAACCTCAAGCCCTTCGTCCTGTGCGGCGCGTAAGCCACTCGGCGATGCCCTCAGAATCACCGCTACCGACCGAAGAGACAGCCCCGAGCCTCGGGGCTGTCTCTTCGTCGTTGGTAGACGCTGTCATGAACGCCAGCCGAGTGCTGGTGGCGATCGCAGCCCGCTCGCTCCGAGGGGCGGGCCAAGATGTCACCCTCCCGCAGTTTCGAGCGCTGGTTGTACTCGGCACATATGGCTCGATGCGGCTCGGCGACTTGGCCCTCGCGCTCCTTGTCGAGCCGCCAACGGCCACCCGCCTCTGCGATCGGTTGGAGCGCAAAGGGTGGATCAACCGGCGTCAAAGCCCGAGCAATCGGCGCGAACTCCAAATCGAGCTCTCCGATGCGGGAAGGCGGTTCCTCGACACGGTGAACGATTACCGTCGAGCCGAAGTCACGCGAATTCTCTCTACCGTGCCAAGCGCCTACCGAGACACACTCGAACTCGCCTTCGACAGGTTTGACGAATACTCAAGAACATTCGATGCGACGCATGGGCCGTCACGCTTCGAGTTCTGAATCCGTCGGGTGCTCGGCATTCGAGCAGCGGGCCACCAGGCCGCAGAACTCCTCGAGGTGTCCTTCGCCACGCGCTCCGGCGAGCACCTCCATTTGCACCGCATGGGCTCTCCTGCAAGCACGATTCCGAACAGAGCTCCCCGGTTGGCGAGTTGCGCGCGAGCGGGCTGAATCTCCTGTTCCGGCTCGATCGGACCCAGGACAGAGCGGCGATGCCAGGAGCACGCCGTATCCGGTCAGCTCTCATGCGCCCGCGATGGCCTGACCACCGCCGGCACGACGCCACGTCGTGGAGACGATGATGTCCTCTTCGACCTTCCCTGCGCTGGGACAGCGGGTCAGCGTGCTCGGCTCAAAGCGAGGTGAGCTGGATCAGACCCGGATCACCTCCACCCCGGGAATGGCCTCGTAGTCGTGGTCCTGGGTGACGACCGGGATGCGCTCGACAATCGCGGTGGCGGCCACGAGCACGTCCAGGATCGGGACCCGGCGACGATCTCCACGAAGAACGGCGGCGATGCGGGCGAACTGGCGAGCCACCTCGGCGTCCACCGGTAACGGGTCCCAGGTCGACTCCACAGCCGAAAGGGTCGCAACCCTGCCCGGTCGATCGTCGTCGCCCGCCCTCAGCACGCCGAGCGTCAATTCGGCCAACGTCACCACCGAGACCTCGGTTTCGCTCACCCCTGCCATCTCGCCAAGGGGTCGACCCGACTCCGTGGCAACGAAGAACGAGGTGTCGAGCAGGGCCCTCATAGATCATCGGTCGTATCGGACAGCAGGCCCCGCACCTCCCTCAGGAGGCCACGGTCGGCCGCATGCCGGGACGCGACGCCAAGCGCCTCAGCTGCCGAAACCGTCCGATGACGCCGCAGCGGCACGATCTCGGCGACCGGGCGCCGGTCAACCGTGACCGTCAATCGCTCGCCGCCTTCGACCCGACGGAGCACTTCGCTCACCATGTTGCGCAGGTCCCGAACGGAAACGGAATTGCTGGCCACGTCGCCGACTGTAGCATATGTAGCCACATGTGCTTCGTGGGGGCGAAGGGACTCGAACCCTTACTGGAGGCGGTTTAAGCGCCTTGCCTCTGCCATTTGGGCTACGCCCCCGACACGGCAGCGATCGGAGCGTAGTGTTCGGTGCGATTCGCGGCGAAGGGGTCCCTCGCCGCGGGCGTCCTGCGGCATAGCCTCCATCTATGGCCTCGGCCAAGTGTCGGATGTTGTGTCGCGCCGCGTCTGCGCTCATGGTGGGCGCGCTCTTGGTCGCAACGGATCTCGCCGCGCCCCAGGCCGGAGCCACCAGCCAGTCCCAGATCGCCGCCACGGAGGCCCAGGTCGCGCAGATCGAGAGCACGATCGCGTCCGAGCAGCGCCAGAGCGCCGCCCTCGATGCCGAGTACCTGGCTGCGCAGGCGAAGGTGCAACAGCTCCAGGGGGAGATCGCGGCCACAAAGCAGCAGATGGCCGTGGCGGAGGCCCGCGTCCGGATCGACAAGATCCACCTCAACCACGACGCCGTCAACGCGTACGTCAACGATGTGCCGGTGAACTCGGCCGACTCCTTGTTCGCGAACTCGCCGAACCGGGCCGAGGCCCAGCATCAATACGAGCAGACCGTCGTCGGCAACATCACCTATGCCGTCGTCGCGCTCAATCTCGAGGAGGACAAGCTCGCGACCGAGACCCGGCTCGAGCAGTCCCAAGAGCAGCAGGCCGCGGCCGGGCTGGACCAGGTCCACGCGCTCGAGGTGCAGAACCAGCAGGCGGCGGCGGCGGCCCAGGCGACACTCGCCCAGGTGAAGGGCTCGCTCGCGACCGAGGTCGCCCAATACGCGGAGCAACAAGCCCAGGCAGAGGCGGCCTACGCCGCCGCCCACCCGCGCAACGCGACCGCGGCGGCGGTGACCGCCACCCAGGACGCGAGCGTCGCCGTTGCCCTTGTCGGCTCGAGCGCAGCCCCCGCAGCCGCGGCCGCCAACCAGGCCACCGCGGCCGCCGGTGGTCCCACCGCTTCGGGGACGCCCACCCCTTCGGGCGGGGGCGCCACGGCCGTCGCAGCTGCCGAGTCCCAGATCGGGGTGCCCTATGTCTGGGGTGGCGAGACCCCGGGCAAGGGGTTCGACTGCTCGGGCTTGACCCAGTGGGCGTGGGCCCAGGCGGGCGTCTCGATCCCGCGGGTGGCGGCTGCCCAGGCCGCCGCCCTCCCCCGCGTTGCCCTCAACGCGCTCGAGCCGGGCGATCTGCTCTTCTATTACAACCTCGACGGTGACAACACGATCGACCACGTCGTCATGTACGTGGGATCGGGCCCCTACGGGACCCAGACGATCATCCAGGCCCCCTACACCGGCGCCACCGTCGAGTACGAGCCGCTGTTCACCAACGGACTGGTCGGCGCCGGCAGGCCCTGACCGGGGCACGGCAGGGGCGCCCCGCTCCCGAGCGCGTCGTCGAGAGGCGATCGCTCAGCCGGGCGCGCTCGGAGCGAGCCACGCGGCCACGAGGTCGTCGCGGCGAAGCTGCCACTCCTCGGTCGTCATTGCGTAGCGGACGTGGTCCTCCCACTGGCCGTCAATCTCCAAGAACCGCTCCGAGATGCCCTCGAGGCGCAGGTCGAGCTTCTCGGCGACCCGCCGGCTTGCGGTGTTGCGCGGGATGATCGAGACCTCGACACGGTGGAGCCCCAGAACCTCGAACGCGAAACGGAGCGTGACGACGACGGCCTCGGGGACCAGGTTCCGCCCAGCCCAGGCCTGGTCGATCCAATAGCCGATCGACGCGCTCTGGAACGGCCCGCGCTGGATCGACGACAGGGTGAGCTCGCCGACGAAGCGCTCCGCGACGAAGATCCCAAAGCCGTACCCCGAGCCGATCTGACGCTCGCGCTCACGCAGCGCGCAACGCGCTGCGAAGCTCGCCCGATCCTCGGCAGCCGGGGGCGCACCGGCCGGCCGGGGCTCCCAGGGCACCAGCCAGTCATGGCAGCGCACCCGGACCTCGTGCCATGCCTCGTAATCCGACTCGCGCAGCGTGCGCAGGACGATCCGCCGCCCGACCAGCTCGAGGGGGGCCGTCTGCGACGACCTCCCCGTCCTCATCGCGTCGGCGCGACGCCGCGGCGTTCGCCCATCGGCGAATGGTGGCAGGTCCGACCCCGTCACGCCAACCACGACGCAAAGCGGGCCCCCGCTCAGCTGCCGAGCAGGCTCATCGCGATCCCGTCCAAGAGGTCGGACTCCGAGACGATGCAGCGCTCGAAGGAGAAGCGCTCCATCGTGCGCACGAGCACGAGCGCCCCGCCCACGATGACGTCCTCGCGCCCGGGGGCCATCCCAGCAAACCCGGCCCGCGCGGCCGCCGGGAGGCCGGCGAGCCGGTCGCACCACGCCCGAGCGACGGCGGCCTCGAGGACGAAGTGGTGGATCCGGTCGCGGTCGTAGTGGGCAAGCCCCTGGGCGAGGGCCCCGAGGGTGGAGACGGTGCCGGCCAGGCCGACGAGGGTGTGGCGCTCGCCTGCGAGCTCCGGGAGCGCCGCCTCGGCGCGGGCGAGCTCGGCGTCGATCGTGGCCAGGGCGGCCGCGAGCTCGGGCGGGGTCGGCGGGTCCGAGTGCAGGTGGCGCTCGGTGAGTCGAACGCAGCCGAGGTCGAGCGAGATGGCTCGGATCTCGTTCCCGCCGGTCACGAGCTCCGTCGAGCCCCCGCCGATGTCGATGATCACGACGTCCTCTGCCGGGGCCCCGAGGGCGGCCGTCGCACCGGCGAAGGCCAGCGCACCCTCCGCATCGCCCTCGAGCAGCTCCGCTCGGACCCCCGATACCTCCGTCGCAGCGCGCAGGAACGCCACCCCGTTCGCGGCGTCGCGCACAGCAGATGTGGCGACCAGCCGCGCCCGGGTGACCCCGTGGCGCTCCATCTCCCGGCGGTACTCGCCGAGCACGGCGAGGGTGCGCTGGATCGCCTCTGCGTCGAGCGCTCCGGTGGCGTCCACGCCCTGGCCGAGCCGGGTGATGCGCATCTCACGCACGTCGGGTCGCCCGGGCTCACGGATCAAGAGGCGGGTCGAGTTGGTGCCGCAGTCGAGCGCAGCGACGCGCTCAGGATGGCGCGGGTCCATTCCCGTCTCCTAGCACGTCGCGCGCGAGGCCGAGTCGCTCGAGCACGTCGCCGAGCCGGTCGGCGACCCACCGGCCGACCGGATCGGGTCCCCCCGCCAACCACCAGGCCAGGTGGGCGTGCAGGCACTTCACACCTCTCCGGGTCCCGCCCACCCCACCGCTCGGGCGGGGCCCCTCGTGGTCGGGGTCGATGTGCGCATCGCGCTCGGCGGCGTAGCGCTCGTGGGCCGCCGCAAGGGCCGCTGGCTCCACCGCCCGCTCGGCCGCCCGCACCCCACCCTGCGCCTCGAGGGTGCTCACGGCCTCCCGGAGCACCGGGTCGACCAGCCAAAAGCGCGTCGGCATCGGCGTGCCGTCGAACATGAAGGGAGCGTTCTCGATGACGACCGGGCTGCCGTCGGGCCGACGACGGACGACCTCGAAGGGCGCGAGCGGCTGGCGCCCGAGCAGGTCGGCAACGCTCCGGTCGTCCGCACCCCCCTCGGTCCGATCGGAGCCGGGGGGGTCGCTCAACTCCAGAACTCGAGGGTGCGCAGCACCCGGCCGAAGAGCCCGGGCGGGCTGGCCTTCGCCGGGTGGCCGGTGGTGTTCGAGCCGTGCCCACGGCTGGAGGGCGAGGGCGGCACCTTCACCGTGGCCCCCGGCTTCTCTGTGCCCGGGGGCAGCTCGGGAGCCGCCGACGGCGAGACCGGCGGCGAGTTGCCCGGGTCGCCCGAGTACGGGTCGGTCGGTCCGCCAACGCTGCCGGGCGGCGGGAGCACCTGGTAGGCCTGCTCACCGGGCACGATGAGCTGGAACTGTTGGCGCGCGATGCGGGCGATCTCGCTCGGGTTGGACAGGTTCTTGGACTCGCTCCGCAGCGCCTTGTTCTCGGCGTTCAGGTGATCGAGGGCCGCGGTGCTCTGGGCGAGCGTGCGGTGCTGGTCGATGAGCGCGCCCGCCGGGAACCATGCGACCAAGATGACCACGGCGGCGGCGAGCGCGGCGATCAACGCGACGGCGCTCCGCCGGTAGGTCACGGCCGCCCGGCGCTCGGCCCTCGTCATCGCGGCGCCCGGCCGCCGGCCGCCGCGGGGGCGGCGTCGGCGAAGGAAGCTAGCTCGCGCCATGCCCGCCGGGACGGCGGCGGCCGCCCGCGAGGGCGGCGGCGCCGAGGTAGGTGGCGGACTCGCCCAGGTCCTCCTCGATGCGCAGCAGCTGGTTGTACTTGGCGACCCGGTCCGAGCGCGCCGGGGCGCCGGCCTTGATCTGGCCGGTGCCGAGCGCGACCGCGAGATCGGCGACCGTGGTGTCCTCGGTCTCCCCCGAACGGTGCGAGATCACCGACCCGTAGGCATGCCTCGCCGCGAACGAGACGGCGTCGACGGTCTCGCTCAGCGTCCCGATCTGGTTGAGCTTGATCAATACGGCGTTGGCGGCCCCGAGCTCGATGCCCCGTTCGATCCGCTCGACGTTGGTGCAGAACACGTCGTCGCCGACCAGCTGCACGCGCTCCCCGAGGGCCGCCGTGTGGGTGCGCCAGCCCTCCCAGTCCTCCTCGGCCATCCCGTCTTCGATGGAGACGATCGGGTAGCGCTCGACGAGCTCCACCCAGTAGGCCGAGAGCTCCTCGCTTTCGAGCGTGCGGCCCTCGCCCCGCAACTCGTAGCGACCGTCGCGCCACAGCTCCGAGGTCGCCGGGTCGAGCCCGATCGCCATCTCCTCTCCCGGCGTCCTCCCGGCGGCCTCGATCGCGCGAAGCAGGATGGAGACGGCCTCCTCGTTGGAGGGAAGATCCGGAGCGAAGCCCCCCTCGTCGCCGACGGCGGTCGACAGTCCCCGCTCGTGGAGCAGGTTCCCCAGCGCGTGATAGGTCTCGGCACCCCAGCGCAGCGCCTCGGAGAAGGAGGCCGCGCCGACCGGCATGAGCATGAACTCCTGAAAGTCGACCGAGTTGTCGGCGTGCACGCCGCCGTTGATGACGTTCAACATCGGCATCGGCAGGACGTGGGCGCCCGTGCCGCCGATGGCGCGGTAGAGCGGGAGCTCGAGGTGGTCGGCGGCCGCCTTCGCCACGGCGAGCGAGCACGCCAAGATGGCGTTCGCTCCGAGCCGACCCTTGTCGACGGTGCCGTCGAGATCGATCAACGCGAGGTCCACGCCCCGTTGATCGAGCGCGTCGAAGCCGACGAGGAGCTCGGTGATCTCGGTGTTGACGTGAGCGACGGCCGATTGCACGCCCTTGCCCCCGAAGCGAGCACCGCCGTCTCGGAGCTCGACCGCCTCGTGCGCGCCGGTGGAGGCTCCCGAGGGTGCGATGGCACGACCGCGCGCGCCCGACTCGAGCAGCACCTCGACCTCGACCGTTGGGTTACCGCGCGAATCGAGCACCTCGCGTCCGACCACGTGCTCGATGGTGCTCACGACACGCTCCTTGACCCCTCCCCTGGTGAGGCGCCGGGGAACAACGCTAGCTGTTCACCTTGTCGCGATCGTGAATCATCGGTGCCGGGCAGCGCGTGTCGGAACGCCGCGAGCCGTCCATGTCATCGCGACGCCAGTGCGTTCGCACCCCTGCACCGAGGCGCACCCACCGCTCGACGCGCGCGCCGGTTTCAGTCGCCCGCTTGCGCCGCGCCCATCGCATCGCGTTCGGCGATCACGATGCGATCACGTGCGGCGAGTGCCGCCCTGCGCAACGCAGCCTCGGCGTCGACGCCGAGGGCATCGGACAGGGCGACCAGGTCGTAGAGGAGGTCCCCGAGCGCCTCGGCCGAACGCTCGTTTTCCACCCGCGCGAGCGCGCCGGCGACCTCCTCGGCCGGCTCGCGTGGGTCGAGGCCGATCGAGCGGGCCTTGCGCTGCAGCTTGGCCGCGAGCAGGAGCGACGGGAGTGCCGTCGGGATCCCGTCGGTGACACTCGAGCGACCCTTCTCCGCCGCCTTGATGACCTCCCAGTTGGCCATCACGACCTCGGGCGTCGACGCGTCGACGTTGCCAAAGACATGGGGGTGCCGGCCGACGAGCTTGTCGTGCACCGCCCGGGCCACGTCGCCGAGCGCGAACCACCCCTGTTCGGCCGCGAGGCGGGAGTGGAACATCACCTGGAAGAGCAGGTCGCCGAGCTCCTCTTCCAGGTGGTCGATGGCCTCGAGCGAAGCGTCGGGTGCGCTCACCTCGTCGATCGCGTCGAGCACCTCGTAGGTCTCCTCGACCAGGTGCCGCGTCAAGGAGTCGTGCGTCTGCTCGCGGTCCCACGGGCAGCGCTCGCGAAGGACGCGGACCAGCTCGGCGAGGCGCGCCATCTCCGGGCCGACGGGGTGCGCCAGGCCCTCGATCCACAGCGTCGTGAGGTGATCGGCCTCCACCGAACGGTCGAGATCCTCGAGCGCGACCTCGGCGACCAGCTCGTCGGGCAGCCCGAGGTGGTGCAGAACGGTCACGCGCGGGGGTGGCCCGTCGGAATCGAGCGCCAGCTTCACGGCCGAGAGGACCTCACGCGACCAGCACTGCGCGAGGAGGAACGGCCCGTGACGCCCGGCCGCTTCGACCTCGAAGCTCGACGCGTCGAGCACCTGGGCGCCGCTCGCAACGGGGTCGATGCCGAGTGCCTCCCACGCGAGATCGAGAAACGACATCGCGGGAAGCACCTCGAGGCTCACGCGAGGATCGGCGCGCAAGAGCGCGACGGTGCGCTCGCCCACGAGGGGCGAGCCCGGCACGGCGTAGAGGACGGCGCGCCCATCGGCCGACGCCCGCTCGGCCGCTTCCACGAGGTCCTCGACGATGCGCTCGTAGACCTCCTCGAAGGGGTCGCACTCCTCGGAGTGATGGTCGAAGGACGCGAGTTGCCCGAAGGCGGCCGCAGCCGGGTGGCGGACGGTCCGCAGAAGCGCCACGTCCGCGTGGGCGAGGGCGCTCGTCGCCGCCTCGCTCATGTGCTCGGGACCCGCCGGGCCGAGCCCGACCACCAGGACCCGGGCTCGGCGTGGCTCCAAGCCCGCCCCGCTCACCTGGCCGGGTTGAGCAGGTCGGCGGCCGGCGGGGTCCTGGGGGCCTGGATGCCGATGCCCGACGCGCCCGACCAACGCCCGTAACGCGGGTCGATCGAGACGTCCGCGTGCTTGGTCAACAAGGCGAGCTCCTTGCTCGCCTTGGTCGCGCCGGCACCCAGGATGGCCTGGCGCACCGCCGTCTCGACGGCGTTGAACACGGCGGGCTGATAGCTCGTCACCTGGAGCAGCAGATAGGAGCCGTTGTCGGCGACGGGCTGGCTGATCTCGCCCACCACGAGTCCCTTCGTGTCGGCGGCCACCGTCTGGTACGCGCCCTCGTTGGCCGAGTAACAGCCGAGGGCCCCGCCGTTCGCCGCGCTAGCGGGGTCGGTCGAGTTGGCCTTGGCGGCCGCTGCGAAGGGCTCACCGGCCACGATCGCCTGCCGGACCGTCGCGGCGGTGGCCGAGGAGGCGACCTGGATCGCACTGAGGCAGATGGTGCGGAAGCTCTGGCGATGCCCCTCGAAGTAGCGCAGGAGCTCGCCCCGGCCGAGCCCGTAGCCCGACGCCCGGGCGAGGACCACGTCCCCGGCGGCCTGGGCCCGCACCAGCTCCGACGCGAGGGAGGGCGGCAGGGTCGAGACGATCGCCTGGCCGCTCGCCGCGCACACCGCGCTCTGCCCGCTGCCGGCCGCCGCTGCGCTGAGCGTCGCGCTGATCGAGCCGTTGAGATCGGCCCGCCCCGCTGCGAGTGCGGTCGCGTCCAGCGTGAGGTGCTGCTGGCTGGCCAGGCGCTCGATCAAGAGGTTGTTCACGACCTCGCTCAGCCAGAAGTCGACGAAGGCCGTGGAGTAGCTGCCGCTGCTCGCCTGCCCCCCGAGCGCCGGCAGGCTGGCCTGGCCGCTCGAGCGAACCTGGATGCTCGCATCGAGGTAGCAGGAGAAGGCCGCGTTGGACTGGATCGTGGCCAGGTCCTGGTTGACGGTGGCCTGGCTGATCGAGGTCCCGTCCACGTTGAGCGCGGTGGCGGGAACCGAGAAGGCCCCGGCGGCGACCACTGCGCCGACGAGGACGAAGAGGGCCAAGGCGCCGGAGAGAAGGGGGTGCCTCACGCGCCGGGCATGTTATCGGGGTCGCCGTCCTCCCCCGGTTCGGCGGGCGGGGGCACGAGGGCGTCGAGCAGTTCGCGCAGCTGGCGGGCTGCGCCCTCGGCCTCGATCCCGACGAGGAGCTGGCCGAGCTGGTCCCGGTAGTCGGCCTCGCGCGCGAGGCGGTGGAGCCGGGCCTGGGCGCTGGCCGGGAGCCTCAGTCCCGAGACCCTGGCCACCGGGCGCCGGCCGTCGCCCCGTCGGGCGGAGACCGCGACCTCGCTCACGCCGATGCGCAGGCAGGTCGCCCGCAGCCTGGCCAACTCGATGAGGCCCTCGGCCGCTGAGGGGAGGGGCCCGTAGCGGTCGACCCACTCGGCCGCCACGTCCTGCACCTCGGCGGCGAGGCGGGCGGAGCCGAGCCGCCGGTACGCCTCGACCCGGGCGTCCTCGGCCTCGACGTAGGAGGACGGGAGGTGGGCGTCGCCCGGCACGTCGATCGAGACGGCCGGCGGCTCGAGCACCCGCTCACCCTTGGCTTGCGCCACCGCCTCGGCCACCATCTGGACGTAGAGGTCGTAACCGACCGCAGCGATGTGACCCGACTGGTCCCGGCCCAACAGGTTGCCCGCACCGCGGATCTGGAGGTCCCGCATCGCGATCTTGAAGCCCGACCCGAGCTCGGTGTGCTCGCCGATCGTGCGCAACCGCTCGTACGCGGCCTCCGAGAGGACCCGCTCGGCGGGGTGGAACAGGTACGCATAGGCGCGCTGGCCGGCCCGGCCGACCCGGCCGCGGATCTGGTGCAGCTGGCCGAGACCGAGAAGATCGGCCCGGTCGACCACGAGCGTGTTCACCGTCGGCATGTCGATGCCCGACTCGATGATCGTCGTGCAGACCAGCACGTCGTAGCGCTGGTCCCAGAAGTCGAGCACGACCTGTTCGAGCGAGCCCTCGTCCATCTGGCCGTGGGCGACCGCCACGCGGGCCTCGGGGACGAGCGCCCGCACCCGTCGTGCGACGGCGTCGATGTCGGCGACCCGGTTGTGCAGATAGAAGACCTGCCCCTCGCGCAACAGCTCGCGTCGGATGGCCTCGGAGATCGCCGAGTCGTCCACCTCGCCCACGTAGGTGAGGATCGGCTGGCGGTCACTCGGGGGCGTGTTGACCATGGACAGATCCCGGATGCCGGTCAGCGCCATCTCGAGGGTCCTCGGAATCGGGCTGGCGGTGAGCGTAAGGACGTCGACGCCGTGGCTCATCGCCTTCACCGCCTCCTTGTGGCTGACCCCGAAGCGCTGCTCCTCGTCGACGACGAGGAGACCGAGCTTCTTAAACGCCACGCCCTCGGAGAGCAGGCGGTGGGTGCCGATCACGACGTCGACCGACCCGTCCTTCAGCCCGTCGATCACCTTGGACGCCTGGGAGTCGGAGAGGAATCGGCTGAGCAGCTCGACACGCACCGGGAAACCCCCGTAGCGCTCGGAGAACGTCGCGTAGTGCTGGCTCGCGAGCAGCGTGGTCGGCACGAGCACCGCGGCCTGCGTCCCGTCTTGGACCGCCTTGAACACCGCGCGGATGGCGACCTCGGTCTTCCCGAATCCGACATCCCCGCAGACCAGCCGGTCCATCGGGCGCTCGGACTCCATGTCGGCCTTCACGTCGGCGATGGCGCGCAGCTGGTCGGGGGTCTCTGAGTAGGGGAAGGCGGCCTCGAGCTCGTGCTGCCAGGGGGTGTCGGGACCGAACGCGTGGCCGAGGACGCTCGCCCGGGCCCGGTAGAGCTCGACGAGCTCCTGGGCGATCTCACCGGCCGCCGCCCGGGCACGGGCGCGCGTGCGCTGCCAGTCGGCCCCGCCCATCTTGGAGAGCGTCGGGGTCTCGCCCCCCGAGTACGGGGTGAGCGCCTCGATCTGGTCGACCGGCAGGTAGAGGCGGTCGCTCCCCCGGAACTCCAAGAGGAGGTAGTCGCGTGTGGCGCCGGCGACCGTACGGGTCGTCACCCCCGCGTATCGGGCCACGCCATGCTGGCGGTGCACGACGTAGCTGCCCGGCGCGAGGTCGTCGAAGAACCCGTCGGTGGGCCGCGCCCTCGGCCGGGGTCTGCGGTGCGGGGTGCGGCGTCCGGTGATGTCGGCCTCGCCCAGCACCGCGAGCGCCGGTTGATCGAGCACGAACCCCTCGGACAAGGGCGCAACGACGATCGAGATGCCCGGACGCGCCTCGGCCTCGGCCACGACGCGTGCGCTCACGCCTTCTCCGGCGAGCACGTCGGCCAACCTTGACGCAGCCATCGCGCTCGACGCACACAGCGTCACCGTGCGCCCGCTCGCCGACAGCGACACCAGCTGCTCGGCCATGCGGGTCGCGTCGCCGGCGACCGGCGCCAGGTGGCCGGCCGAAATGGCCGGCACCTCGGGGCCCTCGGCTGACGCCGGCATCGACAGGACCGAGGCCCGGGCAACGGCGAGCAGGCGGTCGAACGCGACGTGCAGCCGAGGCAACTCGGCACGACCCCCGGCCTCGCCCCAGGTCGACGCGAGCGTCTCGGTCAGCGCGCCCTCCTCGTCGTAGACCTCGAGCGCCCGGTCGCGCAGGCGACGAGGCTCACTCAAGACGACAAGCGAGCGCTCGCCGAGCTCGTCGGCGAGCAGGCGCTCGTCGTTGGCCAGCCACGGGAGCCACGCCTCCATCCCGTCGAAGACCTCGCCCGCCCCGAGGTGCTCCCACTGTCCGCGACTGAAGACGCCGGCCGAGGAGAGCGCATCGGCTCGGGCACGCACTTCGGCCGTCGGGAGCATCTCCCGGCAGCCGAAGAGCACCGCGTGCTCGAGGTCGCCAGTCGATCGCTGGTCCCCCACATCAAAGGCGGTGAGCCGGTCGACCTCGTCACCCCACAGATCGATGCGGACGGGATGCTCGGCGGTCGAGGGGAACACGTCGACGATCCCGCCGCGCACCGCCACCTCGCCGCGGTGCTCGACCTGATGCTCGCGCCGGTACCCCCGGCCCACGAGATACTCCAACAGCTCGGCCTGCTCGAGGCGCTCGCCCGGCCGCACGACGAGCGGCCGCGCCGCCTCGCGCCAGGGGCCGAGGCGTTGGAGGGCCGAGCGGACCGGCGCCACCACGATGCGGAGGCCCGGATCGTCGGGCAGCGGCTCCTCGCCGAAGAGCCGCCACAGCACCTCGAGGCGCGCCCCCATGGTGTGCAGATCGGGGCTGACCCGCTCGAGGGGAAGGGTCTCCCAGGGTGCGAACAGCGCGACCGTGCGCTCGTCGGTGAAGCACCCGAGGTCGTCGACCAGCCGCTCGGCGTCGGCCAGCGTCGGGGTCACGACCAGGAAGGGCCCGAGCTCCGAGAGCCGGGAGAGCCCGGCCAGCGCGTACGCCCGCACCGACGCCGGAACGGCGAGCGTCGCGTTGGCCCGTCCGAGCACCTCGCCCAACGCGCCGTGCGCGCGCAGGAGCGGCGCGAGGGCCTGCAGCGGGGCCGACGGTCGGTCCGTCTCGATCGTCGTCACGGGGCGTTCAGGCCGGCGCCGGTTTGGCGTTGAACCGGTTCATGGCGGCGGCGATCCCGAGGGTCGCGATGGCCTCGACGGTGTCGGCCGCGAGCTCCCTCGCCCCTTCGAGGACCTCACGCTCGCGCCGCGACGGGCGTGCGAGCACGTGGTCCGCGCCCTCGCCCCCCGGCTTACCGATCCCGATGCGGACCCTGGAGAACCCGTTCGTGTGCAGGTGGGCCTCGATCGAACGCAGCCCGTTGTGCCCGGCCAGCCCGCCCCCGAGCTTCACCTGGATCGCCCCGGGCGCGAGGTCGAGCTCGTCGTGGACGATCACGATGCGCTCGGGGTCCGCCACCCCGAAGCGGCGCACGAGCGGCACCAGCGCGTTGCCCGACTCGTTCATGTAGGTGCTGGGCACGGCGAGCGCGACCCGCGTGTCGCCGATGCGCACCTCCTCCACGCTCGAGCGCTGGCCCTTCATCGGGCGGAGCCGCCCCGAACCGTGGCGGCGGGAGAGCAGCTCGACCGCCTCGGCGCCCACGTTGTGCCGCGTGCCCGCGAACTCGCTCCCGGGGTTGCCGAGCCCGACGACCAGGAGGTCGGCCGGGGTGCCACGTCGGCCGGCGCCATCGGAACGCCTCGAGGCGAGGAGCCGCCGCAGCGGGTTACCCCTCGCCGTCGGAGCTGGCGGCCGCCTCGCCCTCGCGCGGCGCGGCCTCGCCGATCGTCGCCGCCTCCCCTTCGGCCGCCGCCTCCCCTTCGGCCGGTGCGGCCTCGACGCGCGGCGGCTGGCCAACCACGACCGTCGTCTCGGGGTCGGTGTCGACGCTCACCGCGTCTGGCAGCGCGATGTCGGCCACCCGCAGCGACGCGCCGATCGTGAGCTCGGTGATGTCGAGCTCGACGGCGTTCGGGATGTCCATGGGCAGGGCGCGCACCGGGAGCGTGAAGAGCTGCTGCTCGATCATCCCGTCGCCGTGCTGGACCTCGAGGGCCTCGCCGACCAGGTTGATCGGAACCTCGGCCGAGATGACCTCGTCGCGCCGGACGATGAGGAAGTCGATATGGGTGACGCTCCCCTTCACCGGGTGGCGCTGGAGCTCGCGGGCGAGCGTGAGGTAGGTCGCGCTCCCGGCCTGCAGGGACAAGAGCGCATTGGTGCCGGCGTCGCCCGAGAGCGCCGTGCGCAGGTCTCGGGCGTTGACCGCCACCGAAACGGGGTCGGTGCCGTGCCCGTAGATGGTGCCGGGCACGAGGCCCTCCCGGCGCAGCCGTCGCGACTCGCGCGACCCCGTGGCGCGGCCGACCTGGGCCTCTAGGACGATCTCGGGCATGGCTGCTCTCCTCGACGCGGATGTGGGGAGGGAGGCCCGGCGCGATGCGTGCGGACGGGTTCGGACCCTCCGAAGACCGCGTCTAGGCTACCCGGTCGGCGGGGCCGGCGGCACCGGGCGGCCGCCGTCAGACCTGATTGGCGCCCCCGAAGATCTCCGACACCGAGGTCTCCTCGAACACGGCGTCGATCGCGTCGGCGATGATCTTGGCCACCGAGAGCACCTCGAGCTTCTCGAAGCGCAGGTCGTCGGGGACCGGCAGCGTGTCGGTCACCACCACCCGAGACACCGGCGCCTTTTGCAGCCGCTCCACCGCCGGGTCGGAGAACACGCCGTGGGTGGCCATGGCCCAGATGTCACCGGCGCCGGCGTCGGCCAGCCGCTCGGCGGCCGCGCAGATGGTGCTGGCGGTGTCGATCATGTCGTCGATGATCACGCAGTGTCGGCCCTCGACCTCGCCCACCACGTGGCGCACCTCCACCTGGTTGTAGGTCCCCTTGGGGCGGCGCTTGTGCACGAGAGCGAGGTCGGCGTTCAGGCGCTGGGCGTAGCCCTCGGCGACCTTCACGCGGCCCGAGTCCGGGGCGACCACCACGATCTCGCCGTCCACCCGGCTGCGCAGGTACTCCTCGAGGACCGGGGTCGCGCGCAGGTGGTCGAAGGGGACGTCGAAGAAGCCCTGGATCTGCCCGGAGTGCAGGTCCACGCTCACCACCCGCTCGGCGCCGGCCGCCTGGAGGAGGTCCGCGACCAGCTTGGCCGTGATCGGCTCGCGGCCGGTCGACTTGCGGTCCTGGCGGGCGTAGCCGTAGTTCGGGCAGATCGCCGTGATCGTCTTGGCCGACGCGCGCTTGGCGGCGTCGATCATGATCAGCTGCTCCATCAAGGTGTCGTTCACCGGCCGGCAGTGGGTCTGGATGATGAAGACGTCGCTGCCACGGATCGAGGTGTCATAGCGGCAGTGGATCTCGCCGTTCGCGAACTCCCGCAGGTTGGGCTCGCCCAGCTTCACCCCGAGATGGCGAGCGATTGCCTCGGCGAGCGGCCGGTTGGCCCGGCCGGAGAGGAGCTCGAGCTTGCGCTTGGGGATGACCTCCACGGGCTGCACGCTACCTCGCGCCCGTCGACCCGTTCCCGGCCACTGCCCTCATCCCGCCGGACGCGCCTCGAAGGGACCGACCCGCTCGCCATCGGCGACCAGCGCGCCGGGGCCGAGGGCGGCGAAGGGCCCGACGTGGGCCCCCGAGCCGATCCGGGCCCGCTCGCACATCGAGTAGCGGATCTCGCTCCACTCGCCCACCTCGGTGTCGATCAGGGTCGTCTCGGGCCCGATCTCGACGCCGTTGCCGAGCACGCAGCTGCCGCGGAGCACCACCCCTGGCCAGAGCGCGACGTCCGGCGCGAGCTCGACCGTCGTGTCGATGTAGGTCCGCTCGGGGTCCCACATGGTGACCCCGCGGCGCATCCAACGCTCGTTGATGCGGTCCCGCAGCTCCGCCTCAGCGAAGGCGAGCTGCGCTCGGTCGTTCACCCCGGCCGTCTCCACCGGGTCGTCGACGACCATCGAGCGCACCGAGTAGCCCGCGTCCGAGAGCACCTCGACCACGTCGGTCAGGTAGTACTCGCCCTGGGCGTTCGAGGGGCTGAGCCGGCGCAGGGCCGGGGGCAAGAGCGCGCGGCGGAAGCAGTAGATCGAGGTGTTCACCTCGTTGACGGCGCGCTCTTCGGGGGTGGCGTCGGCCTCCTCGATGACCCGGACGACCTGCTCCTCGCCCGAGCGCAGCACCCGTCCGTAGCCGACCGGGGACTCGACGAACGCGCTGAGCAGCGTGGCCGCCGCGTCGGTGGCGCGATGGCGGCGCACCAGTGCCGCGAGTGTCGCCGGACGAAGCAGCGGCGTGTCGCCCGGCAGGACCACGACGTCCGCGTCCTCGTCGTCCTCGGGAAGCCCACTCAGCGCGACCGCGGTCGCGTCGCCGGTGCCGCGCTGGACGGACTGCTCGACGAACTCGATCCTGAGGTTGGCCGGCGCCTCGGCTGCGAGCGTCTTGGTCACCCAGGCCGCGCCGTGACCCACCACCACGACGACCCGGTCGAGGTCGAGCTCGGCCAGCGCGTCCAGGACGTGGAGCACCATCGGTCGCCCGCACAGCCGATGGAGCGGCTTCGGACGTTCCGAGCGCATCCGGGTCCCCTCGCCGGCAGCGAGGACGATCGCGTGCAGCGGTCCTCTCACGGTCATGGCTCATTCTCCCCCCGCCGGCCCCGAATTGCGCACACACGCCCGGCGGCCCTCTGCGCCCCGTTCCCCGGTGGGCGGTAGCGTCCATTGGGTGGCGTCCGGGTGGTTCTCTCGGCGGGCGATCGGCTACCACGCGGCCCTGGCCATCCTCGTCCCGGCCTGCGCGGCCCTGTGCGACTGGCAGGTCCACCGCGCCCTCTCGGGCAACGACCTGAGCTGGGCATACGTCTTTGAGTGGCCCTTCTTCGCCGGGTACGGAACCTACGTGTGGTGGAGGCTGGTGCACGACCAGCTGCCGGGACGGGCGGCCGACGCGCCCCCGGTCCAAATCCAAGTCGAGCCCACGGCCGAGCGCCGGGCCGAGGAGGCCGACGCCGAGGCGGAGCTGGCCGCCTACAACCGCTATCTGGCCGAGCTGCATGCCAACGGGCCACCCAAACGATGGTGACCCGGGGGGGCCGCCGGTTCCCGTTTGTCACGCCGTGGCCTGCTCGTTTACAGTCTCGGGCCGTGTCGGGAACATACGCCGAACCGGGGACCCAGACGTTCCAGACGTGGGGCCGGCGGGACCAGGTCATCGCGCAGTGCCGCTACTGCGGCTACGACATCGTCTTCTTCGGCGGCCCCGACCGTCCCGACTGGCGTCACCTGGTGACCGGCGACCACCGTTGCGGCGCCGAGCTCGCCGCCGAGGCGTAGCGAGCTATACCCACTTCCCCGGGTTGAGGATCCCCGCGGGATCGAGCGCCCGCTTGATCGTCGACGTCAGCTCGACCACGTCGGAACCCAGCTGAGCGGACAGGTGGCGCGCCTTCAGGCTGCCCACCCCATGCTCTCCGGTGATCGTCCCGCCCAGCGCGAGGGCGATCTCGATGATCTCGTCGAACGCAAGCTCGGCCCGCGCCCGCGCATCGGCGTCGGTCGGGTCGAAGGTCACGAGCGGATGGAAGTTGCCGTCGCCGGCGTGCCCGATGACCGGGATCATGGTGTCGGTGCGCGTCGCCACCTCGGCCACCGCGCCCACGAGTGCCGGGATGCTCGGGATCGGCACCCCGATGTCCTCGATCAACACGGTGCCCAACCGCTCGACACAGGGGATCGCCATTCGGCGTGCCCCCATGAGCAGCTCGCCCTCGTCGGGGTCGTCGGTCACGGCCACATAGGTCGCGTCGCACCCCTCGCACGCCGCCGCCAGCTGGGCGCCCTCGGCGGCGTCGACCGGGCACTGCCCGATCAGGAGTGCGCCGACGCCCGGCTCGAAGCCCATCGGCCGCACACGCTCGACCGCCGCGATCGCCGCCGCGTCCATGAGCTCCAACGCCGAGGGTCGCGACGCCGCCATGATGCGCGCCACCGCCCGGCCGCAATCGACGACGTCGCCGAAGGTTGCGGCGACCGTGGACAGCGGCGGCCCGAGCGGGCGCAGGCGCAGCGTCGCCTCGGTGATCACGCCGAGCGTCCCCTCCGAGCCGACGAAGAGCCGCTTCAGGTCGTAGCCCGCGACGTCCTTGATGGTCTTGCCGCCGAGGCGAAGCGCCCGGCCGTCGGCGAGCACCACCTCGATGCCGAGCACGTAGTCCGTCGTCACCCCGTAGCGCACACAGCACAGCCCGCCTGCGTTCGTCGCGAGATTGCCGCCAATCGAGCAGATCTCAAAGGAGGACGGGTCCGGCGGATACCACAGGCCGTGGCGGCGCGCCTCGGCCTTCACCTCCGCGTTGAGCGCCCCGGGCTGCACCGTGGCCACCATCGCCGCCGCGTCGACGCGTACCTCGCGCATGCGCTCGGTGGACAACGTGATGCATCCGTCGACCGCCGCCGAGCCGCCCGAGAGCCCGGTCCCCGCGCCTCGGGTGACGACCGGGGTGGCGAACTGCGACGCGATGCGCAGCGTCGCCTGCACCTCGGCGCTCGATGCGGCGCGCACCACGGCGACGGGCATGCCTGGGCGCACCGTCATGGCACGGTCGTAGCGGTACCCCTCCATCTGGTCCGGATCGCTCAGAACCGAACCGCCCGGAAGGGCGTCGCGAAGGGCTCGCACGACCGGGGGCTCGGCCAGCGAGTCCCCCGGCTCAGAGGTCGGGACCATGGCCGACGATACGTGGAGCGCGTCGAGGGGGCGACACCGCCCCGGTGCCCTCGCGGCATGCCTGGCTCGCGATGACCCGCCGGCGGCGCCCGATGCCCACGCGGTCAGGGGGCCGCCCGATCGACGACGGTGTCTCGAGGCACGTCCGACGCGATCGCGTCGCGGGAACGGGCACGGGTCTCGATGGCTCCGGGGGAAGGATTCGAACCTCCATTCTCGGCTCCAAAGGCCGCTGTTCTGCCATTGAACTACCCCGGAAGGACTCCGACGAGGTGCGTGCCGACACGAACGGCTGGGTCGAAGCCTTTACACCCTAGATAAGGATCGATCGGCCGACCGCCCGCCCGCAGCACGGCGGGGCTCGACCGACGTCGAGCGCACAGGCCCGAGCGGGCGGTGGAGCTGCGGTCCTCCACCGATGCCACCTGTCGCGCCCGTTGGTGCTCCACGAGCTCGGGCGCCCTCTCGGCGAACCGCCGCTCGCGTCGGCGAGGGGATCGGCGCGTCACGCCTCGGGCGCCACGATCGGCTCGGCCCTCGTGAGGCGGGGGTCGCCCGCCCCTTACCATCGCCCGGGCGCAGGTGCGATTCCTTATTTGGCGCATATGACGGCCCGGTAAGCTTCAAAGGCGCAGGCAGCGGCCTCGCACGGAGGATCCTTCGCCGCGCTGCGGTAGCCGAGCAAAGAGGCGGCGCACCCATGAAGATCCTCGTGATCGACGACGACCCGGCAGTGAGCGCCTCGCTCGAGCGAGCGCTGCGGCTCGAGGGCTACGAGGTGCACACCGCGGCCGACGGCGGCGGCGGTCTCGAGGCGTTGGCGCTCAGCCCGCCCGACGCCGTCGTGCTGGACCTCGGGCTGCCCGACATCGACGGGATCGAGGTGTGCAAGCGCATGCGCAGCGCCGGCGATGACACCCCCGTCCTCATGCTCACCGCCCGCGACGCGGTCAACGACCGGGTCCAGGGCCTCGATGCCGGTGCCGACGACTACCTTGTGAAGCCCTTCGCACTCGCCGAGCTCTTGGCCCGCCTGCGCGCGCTCTTGCGTCGGCGCAGCGGCGAGGAGGGCGAGCTGCTCCGTTTCGGCGACCTCGAGCTCGACCTCGGGACCCGCGAGGCGAGGCGCGGGGGTCGCGTGTTCACGTTGACCCGGATCGAGTTCGACCTCCTCGAGCTGTTCCTGCGCCACCCGCGCCAGGTGCTCACCCGCGAGGTGATCCTCGAGCGGGTGTGGGGGTACGACTTCGACTCGGGCACCAACTCCCTCGCCGTCTACGTCGGCTACCTGCGCCGCAAGACCGAGGAGGGTGGCGAGCGCCGCTACATCCACACGGTGCGCGGGGTCGGCTACGTCCTGCGGGATCCATGACCTTCCGCTCCCGAATGGTGCTGGCCTCCGCGGTCGTGGGCGTCTTCGCCATCCTCGCCGCCTCGCTCGGCGCCTATCTGGCGTCTCGCAACTCCCTCATCAACTCGGTTGACGACGTGCTGCAGTCCACCGTGCGCGCCGTCGAGCAGATCCGGTTGCCGACGCTCGACACCGACGGGCAGATCCTCGAGGTCAACACCCCCTACGTGCAGCTCTACACGCCCATCGACCCGCCAACCTCGCCCACGCTCCCGGTCGACGCCTCCGTGCGGGCCGTCGCCGCCGGGAACGCCCGCTCCTACACGACCGACGTCCGCGTGAACGGCCAGCAGTGGCGCGAGTACGTCACCCGATACCAGGGCCCCGCCAACATCGGGGGTGCTCCGGTCTTCGTCACCGGCGCGCTGCAGGTCGCCGAGCCGCTCACCGGCGTGAACGACCAGCTGGGCGGGCTCGGACTCGGACTCTTCTTCGTCGCGCTGGCCGCGCTCACCCTCACCGTCCTTCTCGGCTGGTTCATCTCTCGTGCCGCGATCGGGCCGCTCAACGAGCTGACGGCGTCGGTCGAGGATCTCGCCCGGACGACGAACGTGCGCGAACGCCTCGAGGAGGGTGGGCCCGACGAGCTCGGCCGGCTGCGCCGGGCCTTCAACCGCCTGCTGGCGGCCCTCGAGTCCTCGCGCGTGGCCCAGCAGCAGCTCGTGGTGGACGCGTCCCACGAACTGCGCACCCCGCTCACCAGCCTGCGCACGAACCTCGAGATCGTCCGGCGCATCGAGGAGCTTCCCGAGTCCGAGCGTGAGGTGCTCGTCTCGGACGTCTTGACCCAGATGCAAGAGCTGACCAACCTGGTCGGTGACCTGGCCGAGCTGGCCCGGGGCGACCACACCGAGGAGCGCGCCGCGAGGTGGCGCCTCGACCGGCTCATCGACGACGTCGTCGAGCTGGCGGCGTCGCACGGTCGCCGGCGCGGCGTGACGTTCCGCACGCAGCTCGACGAGGTGTGGGTCAACGGCCGGCGCAACCGGATCGCCCGCGCCGTGGGGAATCTCCTCGACAACGCGCTCAAGTGGAGCCCCGACGGCGGGGTGGTCGACGTGCTGTGCCGGGGCGGCGACGTGGCGGTGCGCGACCGGGGGCCAGGGATCGCTCCCGAGGACCTGCCCCACGTCTTCGACCGCTTCTACCGGGCACGCGCTGCCCGCGCCCTGCCGGGCTCGGGTCTCGGGCTCGCGATCGTCGCCCAGGTCGCGAGCGAGGAGGGCGGCTCGGTGCGGGCCCAGAACGCCGACGACGGGGGAGCGATCGTGACGCTGCACCTCCCCGAGGTGACCGCCCCCGACGATCCTGGCGCCGACCTCGACGAGCCAGACACGGTCCACCCACGCCTCAACGGCTCGGCACTCGACCCAGCGCGCCAGCAACGCTCCTAGCGCACGCCTCGCGCCGTGGCGTGCGGTCCGATCAGTGCTCCACGAGCCGAGCCCGGAGTCGCTCGAGTGCGTCGGGGGACATCGCACCGTCGCCGGTCAAGAACGCTTCGGGCCCGCCGTGGTCGCGTTCGAGGGCCTCGAGGGTCTCGGCCATGACCCACGGGGGGCTCGAGAGCATGCCCCGGGCCGCGAGGGGCGGGATGCCTTCGGACTCGAAGAGCTCGATGCCCTCGGCGAGGCGGTCCGGCGGGGTGTAGGCGGCGGAGAGCGCGTAGTCCTCGACGACCGTCGGTGCCGGGACCCCGAGTGCACGCAGCAAGATGGCGACCGCCAGGCCGGTCCGGTCCTTGCCGGCCCAGCAGTGGATGACCGCCGGACCGGCGGCGGCCTCGGCGAGCCGCGTGCACAGCTCGCCGATGACCGCCCCCGCGCACGACAGCATGGCGAGGTAGTCCTCGAGCAGCCATTGCTCGCCAGAGCGTCGATCGACGAGGGCGGCCCTGTTCGCACCAGCGATGCGCCCGCCCGGCAGGGTCATCGACACGTTGGGTCGCGGTCCGGGGGCTTGCAGACGCTCCTCGTCCCTCCGCAGGTCGAAGATCGTCTCGATCCCGAGGGCGTCGAAGGCCGCGAGGTCCCCGTCGGTGAAGTGGTGGAGGCTGTCGGAGCGAAACACGCGGCCCCAGCGCGTGCGACCACCGTCTTGTGTGTCGTAGCCGCCAATGTCCCGGAAGTTGATGAGCCCGGCGAAGGGGACCCGGCGCTCGGCCACGACGAGGGTCCCCTCGGGGCCGACAAGTGAGACGTAGTGGCGACCGGGACCGGGCGGCTTGAGGCGCGCGCGCCCGGCACCGAGCGCGAAGTGGCCGAGGGCGGTGTGCTCGGACGGATCGGGGGTCCTCCCGATCCCGAGCGTCAGCGCACCGTCGCCAGCAGGGTTCCACCGCAAGACGAGGGATGCGCCCTCGCGCTCGAGCTCGAAGCGAGCCGGGAACCCTGGGACCACCGTCGCAGCGTACCGAGGCGCTGCGACGCGGCGGCCGGCTCAGAGCGCCTTGAAATAACGGACGACGGGGAGCGCGCTCAGCCCGGCGCGCTCGTAGGTCCGCCGAGCCGGCTCGTGGCCCGGGTCTCCGCCGGTGTCGATCATCGCGACACGCATCCCGGCCCTCGACAGCTCGCCCAGGGCGAACGCGGTCAGTGCGCCTCCGACCCCGCGCCGCTGCGCATCGGGGTCGACTGCGATCATGTACAGCTCGCCCAAGAGGCGTTCGCGGTGCAACGAGATGGCGACGAATCCGACCACTGCGCCCTCCTCCTCGGCCACGAAGACCCTGTAGACCTCGGCGCCAAGCACCTCTTGGACCGCGCTGCGCTGGTCGGCGCGCCAATCGGGGTGCAACAGCGGGAAGATCTCGGGGCCGAGGATCTCCTCCAGCGACGCGAAGACGGGCGCCCAGGCCCGCAGCGAGAGCGCGACGACTGCCTCGTGGTCCGCTTCGGCGCAACGGCGAATGCTCACGCTCCCATCGTCGCGTGCGGCGGCCGCGCTGCCGCGACGAGCGGCCGGAGCACCGGCCTATCCGGCGGTGGGCGGCCCGACCCCAGTGGCCCGTGGGGCAGGTCCCTGCCCTCCGGCGGGCCGCCCGGCGTCCCCACGGCAGCCTGGAGGGGCGGCCGCGCCGACACCGAGCGCGAGGCGCTCCGCTCGCTGGTGTTTTCGGGGCATCGCGTCGTCGGTCATGCGCTCCAAGCGCGCGGGGTCGATCTCGCGCCCACCCGGCTCGGGCCGAAGGGCAACCCGGACACGACTATCTCGCACCCTCCGAGGGGTTCGGGGCGGCGTCAGGCGGGGTGATCCACCCGGCGCGCACGAGGACCTCGAGTGCGACCTCACGCACCGGCCGGGGCCCGTTCTCGACCACGAACGCCTCGCAGGCGACGTCTTCGAGGATGGCTTCCAGCTCCACGGTGCGCGCGAGATGCCAGTCGAGCGACGCTCCGGGTGCCATTCGCCCGCGCAGGCGCGCCAGACGCAGCGCTTCGGGGGCGGTCACCCGACAGACCGTGATCTCGGCGCCGGGAACCGCCCGGCGGTAGCGGTCCAGCTCCGAGGGATCCTCGAGAACCCGGGCAAGCACGAGGCGGCTCGCGCCGTGCGCCCGGTAGTTCGGCCACAGCGACGTCAGGTTCTCGAACATGAGGTCGTCGTTCCACTTGCTCGTGGGCGGCCACTGCCAGACGAGCGCGTCGAGGTCGAGTGCTGCGTTCGGGAGCTTTCGCTCGGCCAGCACGTCGTTGATCTCGAGCGCCACGGTGGACTTCCCGGACCCGACCGACCCCGTGATGAGCAGGACGGGCACCGGCTCGCCCATTGCGCTCACCGACGGCTCCCGTGGCGCGGCCCACGGTGCGCCGCGCGGCTTCCGCCGCGACCCCCACGACCGGTCCGCCGCGTCGTGGCGGTGGCTTGCGCCCGCTTCGGTGGTCCCCCGACCGAGTGCACCAGCTCGCCCCCTCTCCTCGGTGCTCGCCACGGGTCTCGGGCCCCCCGGGCCGACCCATCGGTTGGGACCGCCCCGGCGCTCCCGGCCGACCCGGGTCGGGGGGATGCGTGTGACATCGGGCACCGCTCGCACAGGTGGTCGCCGAGAGGGCGCCGCCGGGCCGGGTCCGCAGCACGAGGGTCTCCGAACCGGGGACCGGGCGGACGCGGGACCCGATCTGTCGCCAGCCGAGCCTGAAGTGGACGTCCAGTCCATCGACGTGCAGACGGTAGGCGACTCCCTCGACGAGCGAGGAGGCGACGATCGCCGGCGGGAGGTGGCCATCGAAGCTGAGGGTGAAGGGCTCGCCCCGAGGCGCCACCCGGACCGCCAACGGCGCGAGCTCGGAGGTGAGCCGGAGCGCCTCTGTCCGATACGGGTTGGATGTGGCCGACGATGCAGCCCCGGCGACCGCGTCCCCGGCGAGGCCGAGGAGCACCGCCCCGATCGCAACCGGGACGAGTGCGGGACCGAGGCTCGAGCGAACCCGGGCTCCGGCGTGCCTTCCCGAGCGCCACCACCGACGGGTGGTGGCCACGACGACGGCGATCGTCGAGCACGCGAGCGTCGTCCACACCGCCATGCCGACGGGCCACCAGATGACGTCGAGGTAGGCGAGCCGGGGCAGCTGGTCCGCTGGCAGTTGGGCGATGCTCCAGGTCGTCCCGAGCGCCGCCAACAGGGACACCAAGGCGGCCGAGGACACCAGCCGCTGGCCGAGGAGCAGGGCCTCGAGGAACACGCCCGCCACGATCACGAGGGCCACCACCCCGGCTGCGAAGGACGGGCGAAGCACCACCTGGTAGAAGCCCGCCAGCGTCGCGCCGCCGCTCCCCGGGGGTTGCACGACATGCCACCAGAGCGGCGATGGCCTGACGAAGGCGGCCAACCCCTGCAGGGCCGGCTTGAATCCGGCCTGGGGTCCGACGGACCGGAAGAGGAGGACCGCCATGTTGCCGGGGCGGTTCGTGAGCTGCTGGAGCAACGGTGCGGTCCACAGCGCCGCCGCCGCTCCCCCGGCGCCGAGGATCCACCACCGGCGGCGATGGATCCCGCCCTCGCGCGCCCGCAACACGGCCGAGAGTAGGGCGCCGAAGCCGACGAGCAGCGCAGGCATGGCGTAGATGAGATGACACTGGGCGGCGACGCTGGCCGCGCCCACGAGGGCGGGCATCCAACGGAGGTCGCCCGCCGCCACGCACCAGGCCGTCGCGAGCGTCGGGAGGAGCATCACCGCCCCGAGGTAGGGGTTCCATGCCGGGTCGAGCGCCACGGCCGGGTAGCTCAGCGCGAGGAGGCAGGCCGCGCCGGCGACGACTGCAGCACCGAGGGGGCCCGCCACCGACCAGGCAGCCTCGAGCGCGAGCGCCACGGCGACGACACAGAGGAGCGTCGCCCCCCAGAGCACCCCATGGACCGAATCGAGCCGGACGGGGATCGCGAGCAGCCAGTCCTCGATCGGCCCGAGATCGTATGGCGACGCGCCGTGGGGCAGCGCTTGGGTGAACTGCCCGACGAGCGGAGCGTGTCGGCTGAAGACGTCGAAGGAGCGCCAGGCGATCACCGCGTCGTCGCCGAAGGGGCGCCACAGATGTGCCATGTCTGCGACGGCCCCGGCGACGAAGGGCACCGCAGCGACGAAGTGGAGAAGAAACCGGATCGATCGCCGATGGGTTCCAGGTCCCAAGCGGCGTCCCGCGTGCTGCCCCACCATGGGCAACCGACCGTAGCGTCGGCGCTCTGGCGCTCCCCGGACCCCTCGGTCGCGAGCGCGCCTCTCGCATCCCCGTGAAGGGGCCTCGGCCGGCTTGCCGTCGGGACCGTCGTCCCGACGGTTCGCGAGGCTGACGGGCCGGGCGGGCGCTCCCGGCAGCAGGCACGAGGCCCCTCCAGGGCCCGTCAAACCGCACATTGCCGCTTCTTCGAGTTTTCTTACCTTCGCTTGGCGGTCGTCTTAGGCCGCGAGGGGACCATTGGGTTCGACCGAGGAGGAGCCGTTGCCATACAGCCGGTCCGTTCGCCTTCGTGGCGCCCGAGGACGAGATGCACATGTCCGCCGCACCGTTCGGCGGGCGCTCGAGGACGGGGCGGGTCGCATCGTGGAGATCGTCGGGTCAGTCTCCGCCCAGATGGTCGGGCGCGCCACCCGACCGCTCGCGGTCATCCAGGTGCCTGTGGCAGACGGCTCCCCGCCCCCTCGGGGTATGCACGTCCCCTGCGGCTGCTCCTCGGTCTGGGTCGCCTCACCCTCAGCGACCCGCACACGCCAGGGGTAGGGGCACACCCACCCCTACCCCTGGCGTCCCTCCGCCCCTGGAGGACCCCCGTCGGGGTCCTGCTAGCCTGCCCCCCGGCATGGGTTCTCTCATCAAGAAGCGCCGCAAGCGGATGCGCAAGAAGAAGCACAAGAAGATGCTGAAGGCGACCCGCTGGCAGCGCAGGGCAGGCAAGTAACCCCCTAGCCGGCCGGCCTCGGGTCCCCATAGTCCGGCCCGACGCTGCGCACCGCCACCAGCCGTCCGAGCGCATCGCCTGCTCGAAGCTCGCGCTCCTCGGCCAGTCCGAGCTCCTCGGGGGTCCCCTCCAAGAACCAGGTCGCGCCGCTTCCGGCGAGCCGGGGCGCCCGGCCGGTCGCCTCCGCCAGCCGATCGCGCCAACGGGCAAGCTCGGGCTCGACCACGAGCGCTGGCGCCGTCAGGTCGTTGCCGAGCGGGTCCTCGACCGGCCCGGTGGCGGCGAGCTCGTCATAGGCGCGATAGACGGCCGCCGTGTTGACGGCGAGCGGCGGAATCATGAGCACGAAGCTGCGCTCCTCATCGGCCAGCGTCTCCACCCGCTCGCCCACCCCGCGCACCCGCGCCCGCCCGCCACGCACACAGAACGGCACGTCGGCTCCGAGTCCGGCGGCCAGGTCGAGGTCCTGGCTCCCCGCCCAGCGCATGACGGCAGCGGCGTCCGACGAGCCGCCGCCCAGCCCGCCCCCCGCAGGCACCCGCTTGGTGAGCCGCACCCCCGCACTGCGCCCGAGCGCGGCGAGCGCCCGGGTCACGAGGTTGCCCGATCCCACCTCGATCGACCCCCCGCCAGCCAGGTCGAGCACCTCGAGGCCCGCGCCGTCGGGGTCGATGAGCAGCTCGTCGGCCAGGTCGATGGAGACCATCTCGGCATCGAGCTCGTGAAGTCCGTCGGGCCGTGTCCCCCGCACCCGCAGCGAGAGGGTGAGCTTGGCCGGCGCCGGCACGAGGACCGCCCCGCTCATGTGCAGATCCGCGCCAGGGCGCCCCACTGCGCCACGCTCAGCTCCTCGGCCCGGGCGCTCGGCGCGACGCCGGCCCGCTCGAAGGCCCCAGGATCGACCACCCCGGCGAGCGAGCGGCGGAGCATCTTGCGCCGTTGCCCGAACCCGGCCCTGAAGACCGCCTCGAGCCGGGGGTAGGGGACGACCTCGGGGTCGACGGCCGGTGCGTCGCGGCGGACGAGCTCGACCAGCACCGAGTCGACCTTGGGCCGCGGCACGAAGACCGTGGGCGGGACCCGGCCGAGGACCGAGGCCGTGGCCCAGTAGGCGATCTTCACCGAGACGGCGCCGTACGCCGGGTCACCCGGGCCGGCTACCCATCGCTCCCCCACCTCGCGTTGGACCATCACGAGCATCCGTGAGACGGCCGGCGCCTCCTCGAGCGCCCGGACGAGGATCGGCGTGGCGACGCTGTAGGGGAGGTTCGCCACGACGACAACACCCCGGGGTCGACCCGAGAGGAGCGCCGCCCAGTCGAGCGAGCGGGCATCGGCCTCGAGCACCTCGACGTTCGGCCCTCGCGCCGTGGCCTCCAGGACCTCGAGGAGGCGGCGGTCGATCTCGAGGGCGATCACGTGTGCCCCGCTCCTCGCCAGGGCCAAGGTGAGCGAGCCCAGCCCCGCCCCGATCTCCACGACCACCTCGCCGGGGCCGACCCGCGCGAGGCGGGCGATACGCTCGACGGTGTTGAAGTCGGCGACGAAGTTCTGACCGAGGGCCTTGGAGGGTCGGATCCGGTGCTCGGCCAGCAGGCGCTGGACGTCCGAGCGCGACAGGCTCACCAGGACACGGTGACCTGGACGACGCCTTGGCTCAAGGGCGCCATGGCCTCGAAGCCCGAGGGCGAGAGGTCCACGACGCGGCCCGGGTTGTCGGCCTCGCGGTCGTCGACGAGGCAGGTGATCGTGACGCCCGAGGCGATGTCCCGCACGGTGAGGGTGATCCCCTTGGGCAGCCAGGGGCTGGCACAGCGCCCGGGCGGCGCGGCCGCGTACCAGGTCGCGATGCCCATGGCCGTGTCGGCGGCGACCGTCGTGGTCGTGGTGGGGGCCGGCGGGGGGGTCGTCGTCGTGACCGGCGCCTGAGGGGCGACAGTCGGGGGGGTCACCGGAGCCGGGGCACCGGTCGTGACCGGGGCCTGGAAGGCCAGCTTGGTGCTTCCGAGGAACCCGCTCTGGGCGCGCGCGAGCGAAGCCGCAGCAGCCCGACCACCGCCTGCGCCTCCGGGAGCGGCGCTCAGCGTCGCCCCAGTGCCCAGAAGCAGGAGAGGCACACCCAGCAGCCCGAGGCTCAGGATCGAGCCGACGAGCACGCGCCTCCCCCCGGTGCTTTCTGTCCTCAGACCTCCGCCCTTCTCCGGGGACATGACCCCCGGGCCGACCAGGGGACCGGCCTCGGGATGAGGGGATATTAGGAACGGCTTCGGTGACCCGCAAATGCGATCGGTCCTGGTCAGACGCCCGCTCGGGGCGCCCCATCAGCGAGCGTCGAGCGCGAAGGCGCGCCGCGCTGCCTCGTGCGTCGCCGCCGCGACGACCTCTCGCGTGACGTCCTTCAGCCCTGCGATGCACTCGCCGACGAGCGCGACGTACCGCGGCTCGTTGCGCGAGCCGCGGTGGGGGACCGGGGCGAGGAACGGGCTATCGGTCTCGACCAACATCGACTCGAGCGGGCACATGGTCGCGGCCTCGCGCACGTCCGCCGCGTTCTTGAACGTGACGATGCCGCTGAAGGACACGAACATCCCAGCATCGAGACACCGACGCGCCTCGGTGGGTCCACCGGTGAAGCAGTGCAGCACGGTCCGCTCGGGGACGCCCTCGGCGCCGAGGATGTCAAAGAGGTCGTCCCACGCGTCGCGCGCGTGGATCACCAGCGTGAGGTCGTGTCGCTTCGCCAAGTCGATCTGCGCGGCGAACGCGGCCCGCTGGGCGTCGCGCGGCGAGTGCTCGTAGTAGTAGTCAAGCCCGCACTCGCCCACCCCGACGGGTCGCGGGCCCGATGCCATCACCCGCTCGAGCAGGGAGGCGACCCCCTCGATTCCCCGGGAGGCCTCATGGGGGTGGAGGCCGATCGTGGCGTAGAGCGGAGGGCTGCCGGGCGGCGGGGCGGCGGCGAGCGCAATGGCCTGCTCGGAGGAGCCCACCTCGGTGCCGATGCAGACCATCCCGGCGATCCCCTCCTCGGCCGCTCGCACGAGGACCGAGGGGTCGGGCTCGTAGAACTCCTGGACATGGCAGTGCGAGTCGAACCAGGCGACCTCCTCGGGCATCTCAGTCCCTTCGGCGCGGGAAGAGCGGGTCGCCCTTCGAGACGGCGAGCCCGCCCGGGTACCCGCCCCAGCGCGCGTCGTCGGGCACCCGTCGATCCTCGGGTGTGCCGGCCATCCCGATGCGCCGCCAGATCTCGGCGCACGTGGCGGGCATCGCAGGGCTCGCCAACAGCGCCACGATCCGAAGCGCTTCGAGCGCGCTTCCGAGCACCGCGTCGACCTCGGGGCCCGGCTCCATCTTCCACGGCTCGCTCGACTCGAGGAGCGAGTTGGCGCCGCCGATGAGTCGCCAGGTCGCGCCCAACGCGTCGTGAGGGGCGAAGCGCGCCCAGGCGGCCGCGGCCTCCACGCGCACCTCGTCGGCGATCGCGGCGAGCGGGGACCTCGGATCCGGCGCTGGCCCGATTCCCCCACACTTGGAACCGACGACCGTCGCCACCCGGGCGACCAGGTTACCGAGGTTGTTCGCGAGGTCCGCGTTGTAGCGGGCGACGATGCCGTCGTAGGAGAACTCGCTGTCGCTCCCGAGCGGGGCCCGCAGGAGGTGGTAGCGGATCGCATCGACCCCGAAGTCGTCGGTCAGCACGTCGGGCGCCACGTCGGTGATCGCGAGCTCCTCGGCCGAGCGGGCGAGTCGTTGGAGCATGGTCTTGGAGAGCTTTTCGCCGCCAAAGAGGAGCCAGCCGTGCACGAAGAGGTTGGCGGGCGGCTCGATGCCAGCGGCCATGCACATCGCCGGCCACCACACGCAGTGGAACCGCAGGATCTCCTTGCCGAGGAGGTGGTGCACGCTCGGCCACCACCGTGCGAAGCGCTCCTCGTCCGAGCCATACCCGATGGCCGTCGCGTAGTTGATGAGCGCGTCGTACCAGACGTAGAAGACGTGCGCGTCGTCCCAGGGGACGGGCACCCCCCAGTGCATCGAGGTTCTCGTGATCGAGATGCGCTGCAGGCCGCCCTTGATGAAGCCCAGGGCCTCGTTGCGCTTGGTGGCCGGCCGTACCGCCTCGGGGTGCTCCTCGTACCACTCGAGCAGCCGGTCGGCGAACGCGTCGAGCCTGAAGAAGTAGTTCTCCTCCTCCATGAAGCTGACGGGCGTGCCGTGCACGGGGCAGTTGCCGCCGATCAGCTGCTCCTCGGTGTAGTAGTCCTCGCACCGCACGCAATAGAGGCCCTGGTAGAGGCCCTTTTCGATGTAGCCGTTGTCATAGACGCGCTGGAGGAAGGACTGCACGGCTCGGTGGTGGCGGGGCTCGGTCGTGCGGATGAAGTCGTCATAGGCGATGTCGAGGCCGCTCCAGGCGGCCTTGAACCGCGCCGAGGTCCGATCGGCCCAGGCGAGGGGCGCCATGTCGTGCTCGGCGGCCGACTCGGCGACCTTCGCGCCGTGCTCGTCGGTCCCGGTGAGGAAGAAGACCTCCTCACCGCACAGACGGTGCCAGCGGGCGATCGCATCCGCATTGACGGTCGTGTAGGCGTGGCCGACGTGGGGCGCGTCGTTCACGTAATAGATCGGTGTCGTGATGAAGAAGCGACCCATCGCTCCACGTTATCGGCGCCCTGGCGACCCCCCTGGAGCCGACCGGCCCGAGTCGGCGTCTCGTTGGTCGAGCGCCTCGCGATAGGCGCGCCGGCGCGGCACCCCGAGCTCGTCGGCCACGCTCTGAGCCGCCGTCCTCGGGGTGTCGCCGGCCTCGAGCCGTGCCCTGACCGCGGCGCGCACGTCGTCGTCGGCGGGCTCCCTTCGAATCGCTTTGCCGAGGACGATGACGACCTCGCCCAGGATCTCGCGTGCGGTGAACTCCTCCGCCGCTTCGCCGAGCGAACCCCGCCAGACCTCCTCGTGGAGCTTCGTGAGCTCGCGGCACACGGCGACCGGTCGATCGCCCAAGGCCCCGTGGAGCTCGGCCAGGAGCCCCGCCACTCGGCCCGGCGCCTCGAGTAGCACCGCCGTGCTCTGCGCCGACGCGAGCCGCTCGAAGAGGCGGCGCCGCTCGGGCCCCCGGCGCGCCACGAACCCCTCGACGCAGAACCGCTCGGTGTCGAGACCGCTCACGCTCAACGCCATGAGCACGGCCGAGGGCCCCGGCACCGCCGTCACGGCGAGGCCCGCCGCCGCCGCCGCGCTCACGAGCCGGCGACCGGGGTCCGAAACGGTGGGGGTCCCGGCGTCGCTCACCACCGCAACGGTCTTCCCCCGCCGGACCCAATCGAGCACCTCGGGCACGCGGGACGCCTCGTTGTGGCCGTGCAGGGACACGAGGCGCGACGGGTTCGACGGCAGGCCGCACGCAACGAGGAGTGCGCGTGTGCGGCGCGTGTCCTCGCAGCACACGACGTCGGCCGAGCCGAGGACGTCGCGCGCCCGGGGCGAGAGGTCGCCCAGATTACCGATGGGGGTCGCCACCAAGACGACAGATCCGCCGGTCACGGCGTCGGCCGGAATTCGACACGGTCGCCCTCCCGCAGTCCCCAGCGGTCGAAGCAGCCCGCCCGGGCCTCGAGCGCGTGGACCGCCCGCATCCGGGGCGCGGTGACACGCCAGCGTGGCAGGCGGACGAGGTCGAGCACCCGTCCGTCGCGGTCCAAGAACGCGACGTCGAGGGCGAAGGGGACGCCGAAGGAGTGGATGGAGCGGGTGTTGGGCAAGAACATCGCCCCGTCGAAGGACCGACGGCCGAGGAGCCCCCGCGTCCGGTCGTAGAAGGTGTCCGCCAGGTCGGCCGCCGCCAGCACCTGGCCGTCGCGAAGCAGCCAGCCCGTCTGCATGTGCCGGGTCTCCCCTACACGTTGAACCGGATCTCGAGGACGTCGCCGTCTTGGACCCGATACTCCTTGCCCTCGACGCGCAGCTTTCCCGCCGCCTTCGCCGCGTTCCAGCCCCCGAGCTCCAAGAGCTCATCCCAGTGGATCACCTCCGCGCGGATGAACCCGCGCTGGAGGTCCGAGTGGATGACGCCCGCACACTCGGGGGCGAGCGCCCCGGCCCGGAAGATCCAGGCGCGCGACTCCTTGTCGCCGGTCGTGAAGAACGTCCGCAGGCCGAGCAGGTCGAAGGCGGCCCTTGCCACGCGCGGCACCACTCCTTGGCCGAGCCCGAGCCCCTCGAGCAGCTCGACCCGCTCGACCGGCTCCAGCTGGGCCGCCTCGGCCTCGAGCTGCACGCACACCGCCAGCGCCTCGCCGGCCCCGTCGAGATGCGAGACCACCGGAGCGAGGAGCGCGTCGGCCTCCTCCAGCTGGTCCTCACCCACGTTCACCACGGCGAGCACGGGCTTGTCGGTCAAGAGGAACGAGTTGTGCAGGCCGGCCCGGACGGACGGGTCGAGCGCCGAACGGAAGAGCGGCACGCCCGACTGGAGCACCTCCATCGCGGCGTCGATCGCGTCGGCCTCGGCGGCGAGCGTGGCGTCGCCCTTCAGGCGCGCCTGCTTGCGCCGCTTCTCGGACTGGGTTTCGAGCGAGGCCGCGTCGGCAAGCACGAGTTCGAGCTCGAGGGTCTCGAGTGAGCCGAGCGCGTCATCGGCTCCCGCCACGGCATCGTCTTTGAACGCACGGAGCACGAGCACCAGGGCGTCGACCTCCCGGATCCCCCCGAGGAACCGGTTCCCCATCCCCTCACCCGTGGAGGACCCCGCGACCAGCCCCGCGATGTCGACGAACTCGACACCGGCCCGCACGATCTTCGCGCTGTGGCTGAGCTTGGCCAGCGCGTCGAGCCGGTGGTCGGGCAGCGGCGCCACGCCGACCGAGGTCTCCGTCGTGGAGAACGGGTGGGACGCGACGAGGGCGTGCGCCCCGGTCAGGGCGTTGAAGAGGGAGGACTTCCCTGCGTTGGCCAGGCCGACGAGCCCCAGTCGTTCCATCGGAAGCGACGCTACATGGCCCCCGCCCGATCTCCGATAGGCTCGCTCCCTCATGTCGAAGCGCACCGTCAAGCGCAAACTGCGCAAGAAGAACAAGGCCAACCACGGCAAGCGACCCAACGCGGGCCGGGGTTGAGCCGGAGCGACTAGCCCCGCTGCCAGGCCACCTTCCGCTCGCGTAGCACCCGCACGAGCTCGGGCGGCAGGTCGGTGATGATCCCGTCGACCCCGAGGTCGACGAGGCGCTCCATCGACGCCGCGTCGTTCACCGTCCAGACGTGCACGGCGATGCCATGCGCATGAGCGGCCTCGACGAACTGGCGATCGACGATCGTGATGTCGCCATAGGTCTCGGGCACCTGGAAGGCGACGAAGCTGGCCGGCGGCGGCTCCTCGCCGTGGCGCACCGCCTGGTAGAAGGCTGCCGTGCCGGCGGTCCCGGCCGAGGTCGGCACGTCGGGAGCGAGGCGCGAGAAGGCCTCGGTCGTGAGGTCGTTGAACGAGGTGACGATCACGTCGTCGCTTCGCCCATAGCGTGCCAGCAGCTCGGCCACCGCCCGCTCGTAGGGGGCAACGGCCGGCGCCGACTGCTTGATGTCGAGGTTCAAGATCGTGTCGGGAAACGCCTCGAGCACCTCGTCGAGCGACGCGATCTGGAACTCGGGGTCACGCTTCGCCCGTCCGCGGTAGGGGTAGTCGGACTCGGGCCGTCCCGGGGTGACGTCGGCGCCCTCGATGAACCAGTAGGCCGAGTCGAGCGCCTTCACCTCGTCGTAGGTGAGCTCGGCGATGGCACCGGCGCCATTGGTGGTCCGCTCGACGGTCTCGTCGTGGCAGACGACGATCCGGCCGTCCTTCGTCGCGTGCACGTCGAGCTCGATCGCCTGGGCACCCGCCGCGACGGCGTTGCGCATCGCGAAGAGCGTGGAGGAGGGCCAGGACCACGCGCCACCTTGGTGCGCGTAGGCGAGCACGCGCCGCTCGAGCCATGGATTCGCTTGCGCCATCTCGCGATGGTACCGACACCGGCTCACTCCGGGTGCTGGCGCTAGCTTGTATCCCCCGTGATCGATCACCTGCTCGTCGACGTCATCGACGCGATCCACCGCTCCTTCGACCAGGCCCTGCTCGAGCGCCAGGCGGTCGAGGAGCGCTTTCAGGTCGACGTCTTCTTGGGCGACATCTCCTTTGAGACCTCATACAGCCTCCCCGGCGAGGAGCAGCCTCCCCGGGTGCGTGCGGACCTCTCGATCGACTGGCCGACCTGGAGCCAGACCGCGTATCGCAGCTGGTCGATCGGCGAGACGCCGAGCGAGCTGCCCGAGGTCATCGTCGAGGTCGCGCTGCGGATCCAGCGGCTCTCCGAGGCGCCCCCGATCGAACGGGTCCTTTCCGTGCTCACGCCCGAAAGCCCGCACCTCGGGGCCGAGGCCTTGATCCGGACCTCGGCCACCGTCGAGCAGGTGCTCGAGGAGGGCGAGGGCGCCCCGGTCCGCTGGGCCGTCGAGGCGACCTACGAGGGCTCGATCCGCTTCGAGGAAGGCCACCTCGAGGAGCCGGCCAACATCGACCCGGTCATCGACGCGCTCACCCGGTGGGTCGCATCGGTCCTGGTGCAGATGGCCGATCTGCCCCTCTCGTTCCTGCCGCCCGACGAGAAGGACGCCGCGTAGCGGCGCTCAGCCAGCGGCAGGATCGGGCTCGGGCTCCTCGGCGGCCTCGCGGGTCAGGCGGTGCACCACCTGGCGCTCCACCAAGAACGCGACCACCGGGACGAAGCCGGCGCAGAACATCGCGAGCATCTGGAGCAGGCCGAAGCGGGCTCGGCGCGCCAGGTCGGCCGCTGCCAACAGATAGACAATGTAGAAGGCGCCATGGATCGGCCCGACGATCCGCACCACCTCGGGAGCGTTCGCCGCGTACTGGAGGGGGACCCCGACGCACACGAGGATGATGAGCCCCACGCCCACGATGTAGGCCATCACGCGGTAGCGGAGGATGGCCCCGCTCACGGCACCCTCCGGCTCACCGGCCCCGCCAGGTCTTGGTCCGGCCCTCTGAGGCAAGCCGGGCCAA
>DAHUZM010000022.1 GCA_027306525.1 Acidimicrobiaceae bacterium | reverse complement strand
AAGACGCCGATCTGTTTCGTCGCGGCGGCGAGCCACCAGACCCGTCGCCTCCATCCGCGTGGCCGACTTCACCACCGTCGGCGTGCTCAGATGAAGACGTTCGGCCAGCTCGCCCGGAGCGAGCCCGTCGGCATCCCAGAGCGCTTCGAGCACCATGTTCTGCCCGACTCTCACCCCGTGCCGGCTCATTGCCTCGTCCGCAGCCCCCCGCATCAGCTTCGACGCCCGAGTGAAGAGGGTCAGGAACTCGTTCATCACCCAAGTCTAGATCTCGCTTGCCGGCTAGTGAGATATCCTCCACCATCGATCAGTAGCCGGCTAATGAGTCTGGCTCAGCCAGTCGAGTACCGAACCTGGGAGGAGAAGCCCCGTGACGACAGCACCAAGACGCGTGAGCTTTGGCATCAAGACCAGCCAGATGGGCCTCACCTACGAGGAGGTCCTCACGGCCTGGCGCGGAGACGGAGCAGATCCCGTACTTCGAGCATGCCTGGCTCTGGGATCACCTGGTGCCGCTGCGGGGAGACATCCGGGGCGCGGCCCTCGAGGCCTGGACTTTGCTCTCCGCCTTGGCGGCTCAAACGAGTCGGCTCCGGCTCGGAGTGATGGTGACCAGCAACCGCCTCCGCTTGCCGACCCTGCTGGCGAAGATGGCAGCGACCGTCGGCATCATCGCCGGAGGGCGCCTCGACTTCGGGATCGGCGTAGGGGCCAGCCGGGTCGAGATGGAGAACCCTGGTGTTCGAGAGTTCGAGGCCTACGGCGTGCCCCTCGTCTCGCCCGGTGAAACCGCCCGGGATCTCGCCGAGTCCCTCTCGATCATTCGACGGATGTGGGCCGAGGTCGAACCATTCGATTTCGATGGAAAGTCTATCCAGCTCAAGGGCGCCGTCTGCGAGCCGAAGCCTCTCCAGAAGCCGCACCCACCCCTCTTGATAGGAGGCGCTGGCGATCGCGTCCTACGCATCGTCGCCGAGCACGCCGACATCTGGAACTACCCCGGGCCACCCTCCCCAGAGTTCCTACAGAGGAACGAGCTTCTCAATGAACACTGCGCCAACATCGGACGAGGTCCGAACCCGGAGATCAGGTCACGGTGGGGAAGGGCTACACCGTGGTGCTCGCTACTCAGCCGGCACTTCTCACGTCGCTCCGGCGAGGGAGGTGCGAAGCAATAGCTCGGGGCTTGACTCTCCCGCCGGGGGAGGGTCCAGCCTTCTCGTGTGACCGTCCTTCGGACACCCACCGGCGCCACCTTGGCGAGCGCTTCGCCCAACCCAGAGGTACCCGGCCGATGGGACCCGCTATCACTGCTGATGATCGGCACGTTCATGATCGTCCTCGATTTCTTCATCGTGAACGTCGCCCTTCCCTCCGTGCAGTCGGGCCTTCGCGCCAGCGCAAGCCAGGTGGAGTGAGTGGTGGCCGGCTACGGGCTGACCTTTGCAGTGTTCCTCGGCGCGTCGGGCCGGATCGGCGACCGGATCGGGAGGCGCCGGGCGCTCAGCGTCGGACTGGGCCTGTTCGTCGTCACCTCTGGGCTCTGGGGGCTCGCGCCCAGCGCAGCGGTCCTCTTCGGTGCCCGGTTCGGGCAGGGGATCGCGGCGGCGATGTTCAGCCCGGACGTGCTGTCGCTCCTGGGTGTCGTCTACACCGGGTCGAAGAGGGTGAGGGCGATCACCGCCTATGGGATCCTCATGGGTCTGGCCGCAGTAGGCGGCCAGGTCGTCGGGGGGCTGCTGATCGCCGCCGATGTCGGAGGAAGCGGGTGGAGGGCGATCTTCGTGATCAACGTGCCGATCGGTGTGATCGCCCTGGCGCTGGTACCGAGGATCGTTCCCGAGTCCCGTGCCGAGCACGCCAGGCGTGTCGAAGCCTTCGGGATGGCACTCGTCACCCTTGCGCTCATTGCGCTCGTTCTTCCCCTGATCGAGGGCAATGCGCTGGGCTGGCCGGCCTGGAGGTGGGCCAGTTTCTCTGCCTCGGCCGTGTGTCCGGTCTCCTTCGTCGTGCACCAGCGCCGGTTGGCGGTGAGGGGAGGCGCCCCGCTGCTCGATCCGGGCCTCATCCGATCCGCAACTCTGCGATCGGGTCTTTCGACCCAGCTCACGTTTTGGTGCAGCCAGGCATCGTTCTTTCTGGTCCTGTCCTTGTACCTCCAAGACGGCCGGGGACTCGACCCCTTGGACGCGGACCTGGTGTTCACGATCCTCGCCGCCTCCTGCCTGGTGGTCTCGCTGAGGGCCCCGGCGCTCACGGCGCGATTCGGTCGGGACCCCGTCTTGGTGGGCGCGTTTCTCGTGGCTGGCGGTAACGGGGCGCTGGGCGATGGGTGCTCCAAGGCGTTCGGCCGGACGCTGGTCGAGCTGGCGGCGCTCTTGGTGGGGGTGACGCTCCTGACCCACCTCCTGCCCGGTCGGGGCGTGTGCCCCGAGGCGTTAGGAGCCTGAGGTGGAGTCGACGGTTCGCCGAGCGGCGCCATGGGAGAGCGAGACTGGCGCCATGACCACCCGGCTGCCCATCGGCGACTTCTCCCGCATGACCTATCTGAGCGTGAAGGCGCTACGTCGCTATCACGAAATGGGTCTGCTGGAGCCGGCAGACGTCGACCAGTCGACCGGGTACCGCTACTACGACGCCTCTCAGGTGCCGATCGGCCAGGTCATCCGCCGGTTCCGTGACCTCGGGATGCCTCTCGAACAGGTCAAAGACGTTCTCTTCGCACCTGACGCCGCGTCCCGCAACGAGCTGATCGTGGCGCATCTCCGCCAGATGGAGTCAGAGCTGGTCCACACCCAGCAGACGGTCGCATCGCTGCGGGCGATCTTGGAGCGGCCGGCGACGCCGATCACCGTCGAGTACCGAACGGTCGATGCCGCCTTGGCGCTGGCGATCTCCGAACCGGTGGCGATGGACGACATCGAGACGTGGTGGGGTGAGGCGTTCGACGAGCTCCACCAGGCGCTTCGCTCGATGGTCGGCACCCGCAGCGGTCCCGACGGGGCGCTGTATCCGAGCGAGTTCTTCGAGGACGAGCTCGGTGAGGTGGTGGCGTTCATCCCGGTCGCCGGCCGGCCAGAGCTGGCAGGGCCCGAGCCGGCAGGGGGTCTGCAGCTGGTCGAGATCCCCGGTGTCGAGCTGGCGGTCACGGTCCATCCCGGTGCCTTTAGCGAGTTGGACCAGACTTACGGGGCGTTGGGCACGTTCGTGGCGGAGCGCGAGATCGGCGTGGCGGGGCCGATCCGGGAGCACTACGTGGTGAGCAACGAGAACACCGACGACGAGTCCCGGCATCGCACCGAGGTGTGCTGGCCAGTCTTTCATACCAAAGGAGGAGCAACGTGAGCGTGAACCTGTACGCGGTGACCTTCGACTGCGCCGATGCAACCAAGCTGGCCGCGTTCTGGTCGGCCGTCCTCGACAGGGCGGTCGACGACGGGGCGACCGAGGACTTCGCCGCTATCGGCCTCCAGGACCCCCTCGACCGGCGCCCGCACTGGATGTTCGTGTACGTTCCCGAGGAAATGGCAGCGGAGAACCGGGTTCACCCTGATCTGATCACCGACGACATCGAGGGTGAGGTCGAGCGGCTGGTCGCTCTCGGCGCGGTGCGAAAGAGCGACTTCGAAGAGGGCCGCGCCCGGTGGACGACCCTTTGCGACCCGGAAGGAGACGAGTTCGATGTCGTCGCCGAAGGCACCTGAGCACGAACGCCGTCGGCGGGTGGTGACCGGGTCGGGTACCACGCGGTCGGGTATCGGGTTCGTCTTGTTCGAGACACCGGTCGGACGATGCGCCATCGTGTGGAACAGCGTCGGTGTGGTCGCCGTCCAACTGCCCGAGGTATCCGTCGCAGCGACCCGCCGGCGCGTCACCGAGCGCCACCCAGGAGCCGTCGAATCCGAGCCGACGGTGGCTGTGAGCCAGGCTATCGACGCGATCACCCGGCACCTGGCCGGGGAGCACCCGGATCTCTCGTGGATCGGGCTCGACATGGGCGGGCTGTCTGGATTCCGGCGGAGGGTGTACGAGGAAGCTCGCACCGTCCCGGCCGGGGTCACCATCTCCTACGGCGAGCTGGCCGAGCGGCTGGGTCAGCCGGGTTCGGCGCGGGCTGTCGGCCAGGCCCTCGGGCACAACCCGTTTGCCGTCGTTGTCCCCTGCCACCGGGTGCTGGCCGCGGGAGGAAGGATCGGTGGTTTCTCCGCCGGCGGCGGCACCGACACCAAACGGCGGATCCTGGGGATCGAGGGGGCGGCGCCGGTGATGGCGACGGTGCCGTCGCAAACAGGCACGGGGTTCAGCTTCGACACTCGCCGAGCCGTCCGTCATCTCCGGGCCGCTGATCCGGACCTGGGCGCTCTGATCACGTCGATCGGACCGTTCGCCATGGAGCTCCAGTCGGCGCACGATACCTTCGCCGCTCTCAGTGAGGCGATCGTCCACCAGCAGCTGAGCCCCAAGGCGGCAGCCACCATCCACCGGCGCTTCACCACCCTGCTCGAGCACTCCGGCCGCGGCCCTCATCCCGAGCGGGTCCTCGCCCTGGCCGGCGAGGAGCTTCGCGAAGTGGGCCTGTCCCAAGCAAAGATGCGGGCGATCCGCGATCTGGCCGAGCGCAGCCTGGCCGGCGAGGTCCCGACCCTCGACGAGGCGCAGGCCATGCCCGACGAGACCGTGATCGAGCGCCTGGCCGCGGTGCGTGGGGTCGGTCGTTGGACGGCCGAGATGTTCCTCATCTTCCGCCTCGGCCGCCCCGACGTGCTCCCGCTCGACGACTACGGGCTACGCCGCGGCTTCGCCGTTGCGTTCACCAGTGGCCGCATGCCCGACGCCGGAGAAGTCGAGCAGCGGGGGGAACGCTGGCGGCCCTACCGGACGATGGCGTCGTGGTATCTGTGGCGCGCCGCCGAATCGCCACCGCGGTGAGCGTGACGATGCTCCGGACCACGCTCGTCGAGTCGCAAACCGCAAGCCACCGAATCGATGAACGCCGAGGCCCGGTGTCGGGGCAGACGTCGATGCATCGATCGGATAGGAGAGTGGTATGGCTTCAATCGTGAGGGAAGTTGTCGTCGAAGCAGGTGCGGCAGGATGCTGGGACGCGGTACGCGACTTTGCCTCCCTGCACGAACGCCTCGCCCCGGGGTTCATCACCGGCGTCCAGATGGTGTCACCCCGCGAGCGGGATATCACCTTCTTCAGCGGAGCCGTGGCGAGGGAGTACCTCGTTGGCATCGACGACGACCGCTGACGCCTGGCCTACACCGTCGTCGAGAGCCCGATGGGAAGCACGCATCACAACGCCTCTGTGGAGGTGCACCCCGACGGAGAGACCCGGTGCCGGTTCGTGTGGGTGACCGACGTCTTGCCTGACGAACTGGCGGAGCGCACCGGGGCACTCATGGACCGCGGCATCGCTGTCATCAAGGAGACGCTGGAGGCCGCGTCCAATCAGGCCTGACTCGCTCTGATATTCCGCGGGTTCGTCCGGGGCGTCGGACCTGACCTGGTGGCTGCTGTGCTCCCGTACCGGATACCTCGATTGACGGGCGACTCCGCGAAGTGGAGGAGTGGCTGCGGCTGCCTGTGCGTCTTGGCAGGTGTCGGGGCTTTGGGCGTCATGGGCACCTTGACCGAGACGTTGGTACTGGCTGGCTCAGGATGGAGCGCGTTCGAGTCCCCAGGCGGTGATCCGCTCGGGCGTGATCCGCACCATCGCCTCGGTCGGCTCACCTTCGGTGTCTTGGGAGGCGGGGATCGCCTCCGCCCGGCCCTGGACCATGACGGCCCGGGGCTGCCACGGTGGCAGGACGTCGTCGACGAGGAAGGCCACCTTCGAGTTGCGTTCCACGTTGTGGAACTTGACGGTGGCAGCAAAGTTCCGTCCCGAGATGTCGATCGTGCCGAGCTCGGCATTGTAGGACCAGCCGAGCGGGACGAGATGGGGCAGTCCGTCGGGTTGGACGCTCGCCAGTCGGCCCAGTCGCCGCTCACCGGTTAGGTAAGCGACCTGCTCAGGTGAGAACGAAGCAGTCATGGAGTTCCTCTCTGGTTCGAAATGTCGCGCACCGCGCTGTCGGTGACGGTCACGCCACCTGGCCATGGACGGCTCCTCGGGCCACGTCCTCGGCCCGATCGGCGCCGGACGGTGTGCGCTGGCTGAGAAACCGGTGCGAGTTGCAGTGCTCGACGTACTCGCGGAGCACGGTTTCAAGGTGACGCCGTCCGAGGATGAACATGCGATCAAGGCACTCACTACAGATGGTGCCCACGAACCGCTCGGTGATGGCGTTCGTCCCGTTGCGCCCGGTTGCGCGTGACAAGCTATTTCGTGATCCTGTGGGTGAGATGCGTGACCCCGGGGGCATCGATCACCCGCACCAGGTCGACCTTGATGTTGCTTGCCTCCAGATTGTCCAGGAGGCGGACGCCGCGACCGAACACGACTGGCACGAAGCTGAGGATGAGTTCGTCGAGAAGGCCAGCGCGGAGGCTCTGCTGGACCACGCTTGCGCCCATGAGATGCACGTTCCGCCCCTGGGCTGCAGCGCGCGCCTGCTCGACTGCGGCTTCGATGCCCTGGGCCACGAACGTGTACGGCGGATCCCCGGCGGGGGCCACATCGGGCACGCGGTGGGTCACGACGAAGAGGGGTAGGCCGGGTATCGGGCCTCGCCCTCCCCACGCTTCGGAGACGTCATAGGTGCGGCGGCCGGCGATGACTGAGCCGGTCCCTCTCACACCTTCATCGAAAAAATCCACGCTCGGCTTCGACATCGTGAAAAAAGGGTTGACCTGGCTGGCTGTGTCACCGGCGGTTAGCCAGTCATGAAGTCCAGCTGCGCCTCCTTCCGGTCCCGCAATGAACCCGTCCAGCGAGGTGGAAAACGCCGTGCCGATCATTCCCATCTTTGTCCCTTGTGTTGTTGCCAGCGTCACCTGGCCGGCTCGCTTCCCCGTGGACACCATCACGCTCATGTCGGGTTGACGCAGTGCACTCCCAACACGATATGACGCTTCAGCTGGACGAAACTCATCGGACCGCCCGGCCCGTCCGAGTGAGGGATGGACAATTGGCGCAGGTCACTTCGGCGTGCCGATGATGGCTCGGGTCTGCAGGAGGGCCTCGATGATGCTCTCATCGCCCGAAACGTGCAGGTCCCTGCGCCCTTCGGCGGCCAGGTTGTTGGTCAGCAGCCTCCATGCCTGTTCGGTGATGACGTCCAGGACGGCCAGCGTGCGATCACCGGGCCGCGGGCGGAAGGGCCATTGCCCACCCTCGGCGACCAAGTGCCAGGTTCGCTCCACAGGGCCGCGCACCCGGATGGTCACGCTGTCACCGTCGGGTCGCTCGATCAAGCCAAGGCGATTCGGGTAGGCCCAGCGCAAGGCGTCGAGGACCGGGCCCGCGAGATCCACCCGAAGATCGCTTGGCCGGCCGAGCGCCTGGAGGAGCTGCTGGCGGTGGATCCATCGTTCGGAGACCTCGCGGAGCTGGTCGAGCCAGACGGGCACCGGCCCAGGGCTCGCCCACCAGACCGACCCGTCGAGGCGGGTCGGGTCCTGGGAGGCCAGAGTGTCGAAGACCTGCGGGCCGCTCCAGTCCAGCAGGTGCATGACCAGCCGGGGGCTGAGACGGCGAGCGGCACGAACCCATTGGTCCTGCAGGTCGTCCAGCCAAGTGGCAAAGCCGCCCTCGATCTGGTCGACGCCCGCTGGCGGGGCGGTGCCGTGATGACGGTCGCGTTGGCGGGCAAGCCAACCGAAGTCGTCGCCGAGGAGATGGACGCACAGATCGAGCACGTTCCAGCCCGGGCAGGGCGATGGCCGGGCCCAGTCGCCGGGAAGTAGGTCGCCAAGCAGCGAGAGGAGCCGATTACGTTCCACGCTGAACAGCGTGGGGGGATCCTCGGCACGGAAGGCGTCCCACGCTGGCGATCGCGGTGGCATCATCGCCCGACAGCCTGGAGGTCGCCGATGTCGATCCCTACCTCCATGGTGGTCGTCACGCTCAAGAGGTCAACCTCGTCCACTGACGGGACGAGAGGCTCGTCGTCAAACGATACGGTGACACCCCGGAAGAGCTCGCTGGCGTTGGGCTTGGTCGTCCGTCTGGGCGGTGAGCTCTTCGCAATGCAGCCGCAGCGGCTGGCGGAACTCGACTGCTTCCACGCGCCACTCGGCATCCTCACCAGGTCCGAATTCCAGATCACCAGCCAGCCGGGCTTCCAGGCAGGCGTCTCGGGTAACTCGGAATCCGTGGTGCTACAGGGAGGTGGGTGGGTGATGGGGGCAGCGGGGCAATCCCGCGGGCCCTCAGCCTGGCCAGGTCCGGTGAGCTGGTCGTTCTTCGCTGACGTGATGCCTGGCCTCGCCTCGAGCGCCACGGGGGCACAGACGAACTCGACGACGGTCCGCCTGATCGCCTGCTCATCGGTCGCATTACGAAGTGCCACCAAGGCATGCGTTCGCACCACCGTGGGCAAGCGTCGCGAGCGAGCAAAAGGCGAGCCGGGGGTAGTACGGGCCCATGACCGCCGCCGCTGACGCCGGGCTCGCGTTTGTCGGGACATTCTGGGTCGCCTCGGTGAACGTGGAGCTGGGGAGCATATTGCGCAAGCTGAGAACGTACGGCTGGGCTGGATCGTTGAGTGAAAATGGCAGGAACGTCGCGCCAGCTATCCGCTCGATCGCGCTGCGCTGAGATTCGGTGCCGATGACGATGGTGTAGTAGCCGTCCCGGTCGAGTGCTATCTGGCTGTCATAGTGGCACCCGAGGTCGACCTTCCCGCCGGGTAGATGGTTGACGACGACAGGCTGGTGCCCTGCGAGCTGGTCGATGCAAAGCGACCAATACCGCAGGTCCGTCCCTGATGCCAGCCATGGGCTCGGCGAGGCGCCTCTGGGGGTGGTCTGCGCTTTGCCGCGGATGACCACGACGTCACCGTTGTTGGCGGGGAGGACTCCGCCGAAGAGGTAGGCCTGGTCGGCGTCAGGGGTGTGGCCGGGCCCCGCGGCCTTGTGCCCGGCGAACGGTTCGATCACGCCGGAGCCGCTCGGGGTGGCCGGCTTGCGTGCCCTTGAGGTAGTTGTCGGCGGTGCCACGGTCGGCCGGCCGGCCGTGGGGAGGGTCGCCCCAACCGTCGCCAGCTGACCGGCGTTGGCCGGGACCATGATTGCCTTGGCCGGGCAGGCGGGGAGCTGCGTGGTTGCCCCGTTGCGCGTGAGGGTGACGTGAGGAACGGGCACACCCCAGGGGTTCCCGTGGGATGGCGCGTAGACACGGAAGAAGATGACGCTGGCCGACCCGGCAGTCGTTCCCGCTGGCGAGAGCGGCAGCGCATTGACCTCGCCCGGTGTTACATGAGTGCGCAAGGTCACCGTGAACGTGCCGCCCGGCCGTGCCTTGTGCTGCCACGGATTGATGCTGCCCGGGTCTGGCGCTACCTGGTAGTCGGCCAACTCCGAGCTGACCCCGTTGGTGGTGAATGGCTCGCCTTGGGAGTCGTAGACCTCGAAGGACATGTAGCGGCTGTCTGGGAAATGCCCCGATAGGGTGATGCGCAGTCCGCTCTGTACGGTGAAGAACAGCAACCGGTACGCCGATGCCGTGTCCGGGTTGCTGTTGTTGAACCCGTTGTACCTGGGGATCGTGTCGGAGTTGACCGCCGTAGGCCATGCACATGGGGGCGTACGCACCCACTTCGTGCCGCTCAACTCGAGCTCACCGCGAGTCCCTGGTAGCCCGTGGCTACTCGTTGCAGTCGACGGGGCAGCGGGGGCACAGCCGGTTGCCAGGAGCGCTGAGACGACGACACCAAAGACGATCCCAAGGCGAATGCGGGGGAGAGAGGGAAACTTGACAGGTCTCCTTCGCGCGCCGGACCGGTCCCGCTCAACACGCCGGGTCATTGCTGGATTCGAGCTGCTCGCCGCTGGGTGGAGCGGTGTGGCTCCCAACGGAAGAGGACGATCGCGCCGAGCATGCCGCCTGCGGCCCA
>DAHUZM010000013.1 GCA_027306525.1 Acidimicrobiaceae bacterium | reverse complement strand
TCGGCGACGTCGAGGACGGCGCGCTCGACGAGCACGCCAACCAGGATCGAGGTGAGCGCCTTTTGCACCGAGCCCACGTCGCTCACCGACGAGGGCTGCGCGCCCCGCCAGCATCGCTCGAGGACGATCCGCCCCCCGACGGCGACCACGAGCTGATCGGTGGACTGCTGCTCACAGTAGGAGGCCAGCTCCTCGAGCACCCCGATGTCCCATCCGAGGTCCCCGGGGTCGACGATCTCCCACTCCCGGTCATCTCGTGGCGGGACGTAGTGCGCGATCGGTGCCATATCAGATCGCCGTCAATCCGCCGTCGACCATGATGGCGGCGCCGGTGATGAACGAAGCGTCCTGCGACGCGAGGAACGCCACCACCGATGCGATCTCGGACGGATCGGCGGCCCGCCTCATGGGCGACTGGATCGTGATGCTGGTCGGCGGCGACGGGTCGGTCGTGGTCCAGGCGGCCGAGTCCTCGCGGACGTGGCGGCTGAGGTTTGTGCGGACCGCACCCGGGCACACGCAGTTGGCCCGTATGCCGCGGGTCGCGTAGTCGACGGCGATCTGCCTCGTGAGCTGGAGCACTCCCCCCTTGGCCGCCTTGTAGCTCGCCGCCGAACCACCCGAGCCCACGATGACCGAGGAAACGGAACCCATGGTGACAATCGCGCCTCCCCCGGCCTCGAGGAGCGCTGGGAGGGTGTGTTTGCACGTGAGGAAGATGCCGGTGAGGTTGGTCCGGAGCACCAGCTCCCAGTCGTGCAGGGTCAACTCGTGCACCAACCCGGAACTCGAGGTACCGGCGTTGGCCACCACGAGATCGAGCCCTCCGATCGTCTCGACCCCCCGGTCGACGGCGCGTCGCACCGAATCCTCATCACCGACGTCGCAGGTCACCGCGCCGGCCTGGCCGCCGCGCTCGAGGATCGCCGCTGCGGTCTCCTCGGCCAGGGCTTCTCGGATATCGGTGCACCAGACGGCGGCGCCCTCGTCGGCCAGCCGGAGGGCGCTCGCCCTACCGATCCCGCTACCCGCCCCGGTGACCAGTGCTCGCCGCCCCTCGAGACGGCCCGTTGTTGTCTCCACCGCTCCCACCCTCCGGCCGACCACCCTATGTGTGGCGTCCGCGCACGGCGAGTCCGGTGGTGCAAAGGTCGCGACGTGCCCCTGAGGCGTTCGAGTCCGGCTCGCCCTTCAGCGGATCGCGCCGCGCTCGCGCAGCTCTGAGATCGCCTCGCTCGAATACCCCGCCCACGCGAGGATCTCGTCGGTGTGCTCACCGAACTCCGGCGCGCGGCGATGCGCCGGCATCTCGGTGTCCGACACGCGATAGGGCACCGCTACCTCGTGCACCTGGCCGAACCTCGGGTGATCGAAGATCCCGACGCGCCCCATGCGCTCGTTCTGCGGGCTATCCATGGCGGCACGGTTGCCGTCCACCAGCGGCTCGATCGCCGGCACCGCGTTCGCCCGCAGCTCAGCCACGACCGTCGCCGTCTTTTGCGCTGCGAAGAACTCGCTCAGCAGCTGTTCGAGATCGACGCTGTGGGCACGGAGCTCGGGGGTGGAGAACCGATCGTCGTCGAGAAGTTCGAGATTCAGCACCTTGCCGAGACCTCGGACCTCGGCGTCCCTCGGCGCGACCAAGCAGACCCATCCGTCGGCCGTCTGGTAGAGGCGTTCGAGCGGCCCAACGCCGAGTTGGAGCGGGTCGAGATCCCAGGTCCCGAGCACCGACCGGTCCGGTCGGCGGACGATGTGGGCCACGTCAGAGATTGTCGAGTTCAGCTGAGGTAACTCGACATATTGGCCGGATCGAGTCCGTCTCCGATTGAGAAGCGCCATGATCAGGGCCACGCCGCCAAGCATCCCTGCCCCCGAGTCCTCGTTGGCGGCCGGGTAGATGGGGGGGTTGTGAAGCCCGCCGAGCTCGTAGGCCGCTCCGACGTACCCGGACATGAGCGGGGCGAAGCTCTGGCGCAGCGTCTCGGGCCCGCTCGATCCCCATCCGGGTGCGCCGAGATAGACGACATCGGGATTGATGTCCTTCACCTGCTCGTAGCCGAGGCCGAGGCGTTCTGCGACCCCCACCCGGAGGTTGTGGTGGACGACATCGGCCCACTGCAATAGCTCCGTGCGCAATTTCGCCAGCTCCGGGTCCTTCAGGTCGGCTGCGATGGCCCTCTTGCCCGCCTGTGCGGCGGCGAAAGCCCGGTCGAACCCTCGCATCCCATCGCCGGCCGGCGGTTCCAGCTTGATCACGTCGGCCCCGAGGTCAGCGAGCAGGCGTGACGAGAAGGGCCCCGCGTACCAGTGGCCGAGGTCGAGCACCTTCACCCCGTCGAGCAACGGCCGGACATCGGGAACGCCGGTCGTTCGAATGGCCGTCGTCATCATCACACCAGACCCGAGGGCCTCGAGGATCTCGTCTGTGTGTTGGCCGGCCGTCGGGGCGGGGGACCTGACGGCGCCCGGTGTCGACGCGAACACGACGGGTGGAGACGCTTGCTCGACTGGCCCGAGGACGGGGTCGAGCACCTCGGTCACCATCCCGTTGTGCAACGTCTGGGGTTCATCGAAGACCTCGCCCGGCCTGAGCGCCGGGATCGCGGCGATGTCAGCTTCGAGCAAGCGTTCCAGCCACACCTTTCTCGGCTGCGTCAGGAAGATCTCGGGCACGTCGTGAAAGACGATCGCGGCCTCCTCGGGCGAAAGCTGCGCCATGACGTTGCCGTCGTCGGCCGGCGGAACCCGCTCGTCGAGCTCCAAGACCTTCATCAGTCGGTCGAATGCTCCGCGCCCGAAGGTGCTCAGCCCCAGCCATTCGTCGTCGGCGCACAAGAACGTCCGCGTGACAAAGCGCGGGGACCCGAATGCCGCGATCCCGGAGACCGAACGAGAGGCGTCTCCGTAGCCCCATCCCTGTTCCATGTAGGCCAGTACCCCGTCGAACAGCGAAGTCTCGACGTGGCGGCCACACCCGTCCTCCTCACGTCGGTAGAGCGCCGCCAACACCCCGACGAGCGCCATGTAGGCAGCGCCGTTGCAGGCCTGGGGCAGCCCGAGGAAAATCGGGCCCTCACGATGCCCGAACTGGGCGTTCGCCATGCCGGCGCCCGCATGGACGAGCGCCGTGTAGCCCGGAAGGTCGCTGTGCTCCGATCCTGGGCCGTATCCGGAGATCGAGCAGTAAACCAACCGCGGGGCCCGTTCTCTGGCCGTCTCGTACCCGAGGCCGAGCCGTTCGGCGACACCCGGTCGCCATGTCTCGACCAGCACGTCGGCCGTCTCGAGCAATCCGAGTGCAGCGTCACGCCCGGCATGGTCGTGGAGATCGAGCTCGATGCTCCGCTTGTTGCGGTTGTACACGGCATAGGGCGCTGTTGATTTAATGGCCGAAAGGCTCGCGATTTGCCTGCTGGCGAGCGAGAATTGGTCATGCAAGGCAAAGCCGATCCCGATCGCCAGCTGCTCGACGCCGCGGCCCTGTGCCGGGAGCTGATCGAAGAGGGCA
>DAHUZM010000008.1 GCA_027306525.1 Acidimicrobiaceae bacterium | reverse complement strand
TCGGGTATCTCATCGGCGGCTGCCTCATGTTCGGCGCAGGCATCGTCGAGGTCCTGATCGGCGTGAACGCCGAACGCAAGTCCCTCGAATCGATCGCCCAGCCGCTCAGTGCGGCCGGGGCGAGCGATGGCACGGCCGCGGGCGTTCGCCGATGGCGCACGCGGCCGCGGACCGGCGGGACCGCGTGGGCGCCGCTGCCCCAGGCCTCACGATTCCCCCGCGACAACCCCTACCTCGGCCGCGAGATCGACATCATCGTCGGTGCCTTGCGCGACGGGGGACCCCTCGGCTCGATGGAGCTCGCCCGAAGGGTGGGCGCTCGCTATTGGGGCCCGGGGCGGTTCCAGGGCGCGATGCGCATGGCCGTCGTCACCGGCCGGGTGCGGAGGCTCAGGCGGGGCCGATACGTCGTCACTCCCACCCAGGCGCGGGGATGACCGAGCGAGGAGACCCCGGCCGAAATCGGTCGCCTCGGAGCGCCGTCGGCTAGAAGTGCGAGATGGCCACGGTCGCGGCGTCTTGCGCAGGGAGCGGGCGACGACCCTCGATGCTGTGGCGGGTCCTCGTGATCGTCGCCGCGCTCGGGTCCTGTGCGCTCTTCGGAGGCCCCGCAGGTGCGTCGCCAGGGCGCTCGATGCCCTTCGGGCGCCTCGTGTGCGGCCCCAGGTTCGGGGTGACGTTCTGCCAGGGGGGCCTCGTCGCCGGGGAGGACCGCCGCGTCCCGAGCTTCGACGGGGTCCCCCTCGACGCCGACCTCACGCTCCCGAGCACCGGGCGGGCCCCTTATCCGCTGATCGTGCTCCTCCACGGACTCGGTGGCAACAAGCTCTACGCCGAGTCGACCAAGAACGACGGCGCGCTGGACAACGTCACGCTCGCCTCAGAGGGCTGGGCGGTCCTCACCTACAGCGCGAGGGGGTTCGGTAACTCGTGCGGCACGGCGGCGTCCCGCACCGGCACCCCGGCGTGTGCCAAGGGCTGGGTCCGGCTCGCCGATCAGCGCTACGAGGTTCGAGACACCCAGTACCTGGCCGGGTTGCTCGTCGACGAGGGCTATGCCCGGCCCGGGATCGCGGTGTCGGGGGTGTCCTATGGCGGGGGTCAGACACTCGAGCTGGCCATGCTGAAGAACCGCATGGAGCTGCCCGACGGCAAGCTCGTCCCCTTCGTGAGCCCGAAGAAGCACATTCCGATGACCATCGCCGCGGCGTATGCCATGTGGCCGTGGGACGACCTCGACACTGCCCTCATCCCCAATGGCTACCTGTCGACCACCACGCTCACGTCCGCGCGGTCCGACCGGAGCCCGATCGGCGTGGCCAAGCAGGCCTGGGACGCTGTCCTCTACGCCGCTGCGAATGGCGTGGGGTTCCTCTCCCCGCCTCGGGTCGTCCCCCAGTCGGATCTCACAAGTTGGCAACGCGCGACGGTCGCAGGCGAACCGTTCGGCGCTGCCGAGTCGGCGGCGGTGATCGACCTCCAACGCTTCAAGTCCGCCATCGGCATCCCGATGCCCAAGGGCGGACCAGCACCGACCGCGATACAAAGTGGCTGGACCGACACCCTCTTCCCGGTAAGCGAGGCGTTGCACTTCGCAAATGCGGCACGCGCCGCTGGCTCCAAGAGCCCGTTGCTGCTCGTCTTCGATGACGTCGGCCACCCCTGGGCCCAGGACAAGCCGGCCGACGTCGCATTCAACAACAAGACCGGCATCGGCTTCTTGAATGCGATCGTCCTGCACCACAGGCGGCCGAGGACCGGGGTCCTCGTGCGCGAGCAGACATGTCCCGTCTCGGCGCCCTCTGGGCCGACGGTGGCCGCTGCATCCTGGACGGCGCTCCGGCGGGGCACGATCGACCTCGTCGGTCACGGCGTCCAGCGGGTCACCTCGCGCGGCGGGGACCCGAGCGTGGCGGCGGCGCTCAACGGTGTCTCGGCGCCGCTGTGCGCGAACCTGCCGGCAGCGACCGAGCCCGGGACCGCCCTCTACGCGCGCTCCTCGGGGGCCAGGGGCCTCCACATCCTGGGCGGCGTCGTCATCACGGCCAAGCTCGCAATCAGCGGCGCCTACCCCGAGCTGGTGGGGCGACTGTGGGACGTCGCGCCGGGCGGCGCGACCCGCCAGATCATCGAGTTGGGCGTCGTGCGTCCGTCGCTGCATCAAGCCCCGCGAACGACGGCTGCGCCCGGCATCGAGCGGATCACATTCGAGCTGTCGCCCAACGATTACGAGGTCGCGCCCGGGCACACACTCGAGCTCGAGCTGGTCGGCTCAAACGCCCCCTTCTTCCGCAAGTCGAACGGGTCGTTCAGCATCTCGGTGTCGGACCTGCGCGCCACGGTGCCCCTCGGCTAAGGCCGCAGCCGACGACGCTTGGCGTCATGGGGGCGCTCGTGCCCTCGCCTGGTGCCCGCGCCTGCCCCTCTCGGAGCGAGGGCCTCGGCGACGAGTGGTGAAGGCGTCAGGGAAGCTTGTGCGCCTCGAAGAAGGCCCACATGAGCTGGTTCGCGTCGAGCACGTCGGATTGCGCCCCGGTCCTGCTCGTCACCGAGCGAGCGAGCAGTGGGCCGCCCGGCCACCCGCGGCCCTCACCCACGACGGTGTAGAGCTCGACGTCAACCCCTGCCCGGCACCCGATGTAGCTGGTGAGGCGGGCGCCGGCCGCCGGCACCACGAGGACCGGTCGGGCGCGGCAACCATCCGCAGACGCCCAGTTGCGCGCACCGTGCGCGGGTGACCGAACGTCGGCGGGGTTCGCAGCGGAGCCGCCCTGGAAGGCGATCACGGCCAAGGGTCGGATCGCCGGGCACGCCGATGGCCACAGGGGTCCGCTCACGGCACCGAACGCGGCGACGATGTTCGAGTCGTTGCAGGCCAGCTGGGCTGCCATGGCAGCGCCAGCGCCGAATCCGACGACATAGACGCGCGTCGTATCGATGCAGTAGCGCGACTCGAGGGCGGCGGGGAGCTCGCTCAAGAACGCGAGGTCGTTCGGGCGATGGCTCCCGGGCGGGGCCGGGGCACCCGGCGGGTTCCAGGAGTACCCCGGTCCCGACGCGACGAGCGCCTGGGGATAGGCGACGATGAACCCGCCCCGGTCGGCCTCGGCGTCCATCCCCGAGAGCATCGCTTCGCGCGGCGCGCTGCTGCCGTTCCCCTGGAGATTGACGACGAGTGGCACGGGGGTGGTGCCGGCGTAGTCAGCGGGCAAATCGACGAGCACCGTGCGCTTCCGACCGGCGAGCGTCATCACCACCGTCCGCTGGCCGGGCGCCGTTGCGAGGCCGCACCCGCCACGGTTCGCACTCGCGACCGAGCTCGACCGGCGCGCCCGCGCGCTGCCGGCGGCCCCCGCCACGCCGGAGATCCCGAGGACGACGGCACAGACGAACACCGACGCAACGAGCCGCGTCGCGCCCGGAGGGAGGCCCGGACGACGGGAACCCACGACATTCGGGCGGTTCGGAGCGATCAAGCGCACCAGCATGCCCGCCCGCCCCGGCGGGCCAGCGTCGGGCTCAGCTCGTGGCGAGGGAGTTGAACTCGGCTACGAGGTCGGCGCCACCCTCGTGGGACATGCACCAGTGCTCGACCTCACCCATGACGGCCCGGCGGCTCTGCTCACGGCCGGGTCCGAGGCTCTGGGCGAGCAGATGGTCCCAGAGGGTCCCCACCATGTCGGCACCCTTGTACTTCTTGCCGCTGGCGCCGATCCACCTGCGATCGCGCATCTCGGTGAGCGCGGTTGCAAGATACGACACGTGGGGGGTCTCGTCGGCACGAATGTAGGAGACGAGTCGGCCTGCCGCGCCCTCACCCGCGACGAGCTCGGGGTCCGAGAGCCATGCCTCGGCCCAGCGGAACGTGTGGAAGGCCGAGACCTCGATGAAGAGCACTCGGATCATGAGGGCGACCATCGCCTCGAGCTCGGCGTCGATGTCGGCGGGAAGCAGGCGTTCGACCTCGCTCCCCTCGCTCGGACGCTGGCCGAAGCCCATTCGCTCGAGCATCCCGTCGATGTCCACGTCGGCTGACCGGGACTCGAACGCGATGTCCCGCGATGCGAACCACATGTCCTTGTGTCCCGACTCTTGCTCCCATCCAGCCTCATCGCGACCGTGAGCTTCGAAGAGCCCGGCACCAAGGTGGTCGGTCGCGGTGCCCCTGATGTCCTCGTCGAAGAAGCGCTGGAGGTTGGAAGGCTTGAGCAGGCGGATGTTCGCGCCGTAGCCCTCGACAGTCCCGATCCGGGTGAGGGTTGCCATGAGGGGCTCGGGCACGCCGGCCTCGATCAAGAACCGAGCCTGTTCGACATTCGGGAAGTGCCCGGCCCACTGTTCCATCGGCACGTCGATCACGGGCTTGCCGAAGACCTCTATGTGGTGCGCGTTCCACGCCTCGATCGCCGGGACGCGGAACTTCGTGCGCGGTGACCGATAGGTACCGTCGGCGGCGAAGCCGCCATGGCAACGCACGCCACCTGCGATCAACGGCTCCTCGACGTCAGCGTTCGCGAGGAGCTCCTCCTCGGTGAACACGAGCTGGGCGGTGGTGGCCATCGCGAATTCCCTCCCCTGCCGGCTGTCTACACCAATGTATATACTCTCACGTATACCTGTCCAGACCAAGCTGCTGCCGCGCGCCGAGCGTCGGGCCTCGATTCTGAGCGGGGCGGCCGAGGCCTTCGCGCGATCGGGCTTCGCCCACACCTCGATGGAGGACGTCGCAGCCGCCTGCGGGGTCACCCGGCTCATCTTGTATCGGCACTTCGAGACCAAGGAGGACCTCTATCGGGCCGTACTCGAGGAGGTCTTCGAGCGGCTCGGACGCGAGCTCGAGACCGGCCTCGCCGCGGGATCGATGCACGGGCTGGGGGCGCGCACGCTGCTGCACGTGGCGCGAGCGGAGCCCGCCGCCTTCACATTGCTGTGGCGTCACGCCGCCCGCGAACCGCAGTTCGCTGACTACGCAAGCGAACTTCGCTCCATCGCAGTCGACGTCGTGCACCGCTTCGTCCAACCCGAGACCGGCGACCCGAGGCTCGATCGCTGGGCGAGCGAGGCGCTCTTCGGGTGGCTGGTCGAAAGCACCCTCACGTGGTTGGACCACGGCGATTCAACCCTCGACGCGCAGTTCGTCGAACGGGCAACGGACGGTCTTCTCGCGCTGAGGGGCGCCTGGGCGTAGGCGGCGCACCCGCCGACCCCTTCACTCCCCGACCCAGGAGACCGGCGGGGCGAGGAATGAGGGGTGACGGTCAGGGCGCCGCGCAGGTGGATGCGAATGTGCAGTCGGCGAACTCGTCGCCGCCGACCGGGACCGACGGGGTGGCCAAGGGGCTCCCACTCGCGTCGACCAACTGGATCGCCTGATCGGCCGCCAACTGCGCGTTGGCCCCGTTCACCATGGCGTCCTTGAAGACGACGGTGCTCAGGTTGGGCAGGGCGCTGAGCCCGGTGCCAGAGAGCCCGATCGCGGTCGGTGTCTCCTCGATCCACTCTGCGGTCGTCTCGTCGGACGGATAGGGCACCGTCTGGGTGAAACCCTGCCCATCGCTCAGGTCCTGGAGGCTGACGGTCCAAAGCGCCGGGATCGTTGAGGTGATCGAACACCGCACCGTGTCGCCGGGGTGCACCGTGATCGTCGAGCGGAGCTCGGGCAAAGGGAGGATTTCCCACCATGCGCCATAGGTGACAGCGCCCGACGACGAGACGTCCTGCTCGGTGCCAGCCTGGATGAGCGTGGGGTCCGAAGCCACACAGGTCGAATTCAGGCAGCCCCCGCCGATGCCGATCCATGTCGCCGAGTCCTCCGCTTGACCCACCCTCCGCTGGGCCACCGTCGGGACGACCCATTGGGCACTGATCGACGAGAAAGGCGTGTGCGTGTCCAGGATTCCCTCGTTATAGCCCGACCAATTGGTGGACTGATTGTCGGCAAAGGTGTCGGCGCCGCGGACGATCGAGATCCTCGGGTGGAACGTTTGCGTGACCTCGAACCCCGCGCCGGCGCCAGCGCCGGCCAAGACGAGCGAGAGGCAGACCACCACGAATGTGCCGAACGCGACCTTGGCGATCCGAACCGTTGGTTGTCGAAGGGCGACTCGTGACATGTGCGCGCTCCGCTCAAGGGGATGTCGAGCAACCGACACGGCGCCCGACAATCGTTGCGACGGGCCCGGCCGGGCGCACGATGCACCCGGCCGGACTCGCTGCAGAGGGTAGGGCCGACGAGATGCCGACCCATTGGGTGGCCGCCTTCTAGTAGGTCACCGATCCGCCACCGGACACCGAGATCGTGCCGCTCGGCGGGCTGGGCAGGCTCGGCGCTGGAAGGCTCGGGAGGCCCGGGAGGCCACCACCGCTGCCGCTGCCGGGCAGGCTCGGCAGGCCGGGCACTGGGAGGCTCGGCGGGCTGGGCAGGCTCGGTGCTGGAAGGCTCGGGAGGCCCGGGAGGCCACCACCGCTGCCGCTGCCGGGCAGGCTCGGCAATCCGGGTGGCATCGGCAGGCTGCCACCACCGGGCAGGCTGGGTGCGCCTGGCAGGCTCGGCAGGCTGGGCAGCCCTGGCGTGCTCGACGGACCGCTCACGCACACCTTCACGCCGCTGCTCGAGGCCGTGAGCGAGCCGCCGCCGCCGGGCGAGCTGACGCTACCGCCCCCCTGCGCCGACACCGGAGCTCCGCTCGCCGGCAGCCCCGGGGTGCTGAAGCACGTATGAGAAGGCACCGAGGTCGGAATCGACGGCAACGAGGCGGCGCTCGCCAAGGTCGGTCCCGCACCTGAGAACACGCCGGCCACGGCGAGAGCGGCCGCGGCAAACCCCGCAGCTCCTCCACCGAACTCGACGATTCGGGCACGTCGCATTGTTCCCCTTTGCACTCGAGTCGCCGCTTGTCCGACGACGTCTTGTTGGGGGAGAAACGAGTGGATCGCGGGCAACTTGCGGACAAATGCCATCGTTCGATGGAAATGTTCAATCGAACCCCGACGGGCCGGGCGTGACCCCTCGCTCGCGAGGGGAAGAAACCTAGAGCGCCGCCGCGACCTGGTCGGATACCGCAAGAGGTCCCCCGAACAGATAGCCGCTCGCCATCGCGCCGTCGGCCAAGAGGTACGAGTCGATCGCTTGGGGAAGTGGGAGCGCCGGCTCGACGAGGAGCATGGGACCAGCGTGGCTCGGGTCCGCCATGAAGACCCCTCCGGCCAGCGCATCGGGGAAGTTCAAGCCGGTGGCGGCGCCGAAGACCGTCGCGCCCGCAAAGAACGTGGAGGCGACCGCAGCCGAGGTCGCGTAGAGGTCCTGGCCATAGACGCCCGTCGCCGTCGGGTCGGCGCCGAGGGCGGCGAGCGGGCCGCCGATGGCGTATCGCCGATCCCCGGGGTGGGCGGCGAGATACGCGGCGGTCTCGGGCGCCTGTACCGATCCATCGGTGAGGAGGATCGCCCCACCCCTCTGCACCGCAGCCGGCACGGCGGAAAGGGCATCTTGGAAGCTGAGCCCGGTCGCTTCGAACACCGTCGAGGGATTGCCGAGGGCTTGGGCGATGTCGACCGCCGTCGCATACTCGTTTGCGCCGGCCTCGCGCACCACCTGGTAGCCGAAGAAGCGCAGCTGGTTGTCGATGTTCGGGCTGAGCGCGAGATCACCCCCGAGGATGTAGACGGTGTCGCCGGCCGGCAACACCCGCTGGATCTCGGCCATCACCCGGGGGTCGAGCGTCGAGCTCTCCGAGGCTCCGGGGGTGATCAGCATGGGGCCGCCGAGCCTGGCGGCGAGGGGCCCACCGGCGAGGGCATCGGAGAAGAAGTCCGAACGGGCGAGGACCACGGCCTTCGCGCTGGCAGCGTTGGGGAACGCGGCTTGGGAGACGGCAAGCGCCGTGCCGATGGCGTCTTGGCC
>DAHUZM010000003.1 GCA_027306525.1 Acidimicrobiaceae bacterium | reverse complement strand
GAGAACGCGATCGTCTTCGTTGTAGCTGAAGTTGACGTGGCGAAAGTGGACGGACAGTGCTCCCGGTGGCAACGAATCTTCTCGACCCGCCTCAATTTCGCTTTTCAGTGCAAGCAGTTCGCGGGACCGGGTCGCCACCGCAGGCCTTCGTCACACGCCGAGGCCCCTGACCGTCATCACCCGGCGCGATGCCCGCGCCGTCATGACCACGGGCTCACGAACTCCCTGGTCAGCACGGGCAAGAGGGTTTGTGCACCCTCGCGACGGGGTAGGCACTGGGCGTGTCGAAGAATCCCCATCACAACGCGCTCGACATCCTTGAGAACGAGGATCGTCGCATCCTTGCGACGTTCGCCGCCATCGACACGACGCGCGACGGAGGGGAGCATCTGCACACGTCGCTCGAGAAGCGCGCCCAATACGGGGACTTGGTGAAGCGGCTCCTCCGAGAGGTGGGGACGCGCGAGGCAGCGCAGGCCGACGTCGTTCGTGCCTTCAACGAAACCCCGGATCTCTCCGAGGTTGTGGACGCCATGCGATCTCAGACCGCCAGCCACAGGAGCCACATCGATGCCGTCGAGACGATGTCGCGCGGCGTGCCAGGCATGGCCCTGAACACCGGCCAGGACTCGATCCCGGACTGCGGGCCTTGGCCGACGTCCTGCGCGCCGAGATTCGCTGGGAGCTCGACGAGGCCATCCCAGCCATCGGCCAACGGCTGCCCCGGGACCAGCAAAGGGACCGCTTCAGCTCCGGACGCTGGGTTCGACATCACGCGCCGACCAAGCTCGACCCCGACGGACCACGGTGGCGCGAGCGTGCGCGGGTGGTATCGCTCCTCCGCACCATCTTCGATCGCGTCAGGGACTACCCCACGGCGGCCAAGCGGGCCGAGTAGGCGGGCCCTTCCTCAAGAGGGTCGGGCCAGCGAGCGAGCCTTTCCGCCGGGCGCCGAGACGATCAAGCGCAGCAGCTCCTTGGTGACACGGGGCTCGAGACCCTCGGTGTGACCCTTGTCCAGGCGGACCACGTCCGCGATGATCCTGCCGTCGCTCGCGCCGGGGAACACGTACAACGCCGCCGTGCCGGGCCGTGGCCTTCGGCCCCAGCTGAGGGTGGGATTGTCGTCCCATCGGGCGTCGTGGATCCTTCCGGGCTCCTCGTCGACAATGTCTTCCAGGCGCACTCGGGGGCCTGCGCCGTAGCGCTCGGCCCAAGGCGAGGTCTCGGGGAGTGCGGCGATCTCATGCTCGCCGGTCGCAAAGATGAACGAGAGATCGGCGCGTGGAGTGGGTGGCGGGCCCGCGGCGCGCTGCCGAGCGAACCAGGCCTCCATCGCAGCGCGCTCCGCCTCGCTGCGCGGCGGACCGAAGTTCTCCACCCTCGGCGCAGGCCCGATCCTGCCGCCCGAAAGGCTCAGCCACCCGTCGACCCTGTCGGCGAAGTACGCCGTGGAAAGGAGCCGGAGGCAATGCATCCCGCCCTGGGAATGCCCGGCGAGCCAGAACGCCCGGACGCTGTCGCGGCCGACGCGCTCGAAGACGAGCTCGGTCAGGTTCTCCAGGTGCGTGTCATCGGCGTCGGCCGCCCAATGCCTGCTCGGCTCCGTGCTCAGCGCGCTCGGCGTCGCGATCGCGAGGCGGAACTCGTCGACATAGTCGTGGGCCGGGAAGTACTCCCGCTGCCAGGTGCCGTGGGATCCCGCCCCGTGAAGGCTGAGCACGAAGGTGACCTCTTCGCCATCGCACAGATCGGAGGGGAAATCGAAGAAGCACTTTCGGCCGGTCTCCGGGTCCGCCAGCGTCTCGGTCGCCATCGCCCCCCCTCTTTGGTGAGGCCGAGGCTACGTAGGGGAGCGGCGAGCGTGCAATCGCCCGCCCGACGCCGGGTGTGCCGGGGAGACATACTCTCGAGACACCGATGAAGCTGAAGCTGGACCTGCACGAGATCTACAACCGGGGTCACGACATCGACCGGGCGCTGCGGGGGATCATCGACGAGGCCATCGACAAGAAGGCGACCCTGGTCGAGATCATCCCGGGGAAAGGGTCGGGGCAGCTGAAAAAGCACGTCCTTCGGTTCCTCGATCAAAAGGAGATCAAGGCGCTGTACCAACGCGTCGAAAAGGACTCACACAACTTCGGGCGCGTCTTCGTCCACTTCCGCTGGAAGTAAGGGCTCGCCACGATCAGCCAGCCGACGCGCGGGAGCCCGGACGCGCAGGTGCCGCCGGGAGCCCGGCGGCACCTGCTCTCTCGGGTGTTGGTTTCGCCGTGCCCTATGCGGTCGTGGCGAGCTTGCGCGGGGGCGTCGAGGCCTTCCCGGCGTACTTCTTCACCGGCCCCTTGCCCGGGCTCGTGACGAACGGTCCGGCCAGGGTCGTCTCCCCGGGGAACGAGCCGTTCGGCGTCACGATGGGCGGGGCGCTCGGCGAGATCTGCACGACCGAGTCGCCTTCGTAGCCGTAGTGGACCTTGGACGTGTAGCTGAGCGGAACGAGGCCCGGCGTCACGAAGCGCTTCCCCGACTTGGCGATGGCGTTGATGAGGCCCTGGCGGGTCAGGTTCTTTCCTGCCGCCTGGAGCGCCTGCACGAAGGTGTAGGCGAGCGCGAGGCCGTACTCGGTGTTGCCGTCGAGGCCGTACTTGGACCAGACGCTCGGCGCGTACTTCTGGAGGAGCTTCTTGTCGACCGCGATCCACGGGTTCGAGGCGTCGTTCTCCGCCGGCAAGTACGCGTTGGTGATGGCCCCGTCGAGGAGGCCCACCGCCGCGCTTGCCTGGGAGGCGTTCCCGCCACCCTTGCTCGTGAATGCGGACAGCAGCGGGCCGACCGTGGGCGGGTCCGCGCCGACCGCGTCGATCACGAACTGGGGCTTGTAGCCGATCTCGGCCGCCGGAAGGAGCGCCAGGGCGGTGGCTGCCGGCACGGTCGCCAGAACGACGACCTGGGCGCCTGCCGCCTGCAACGCCGACATCTGCGTGGTCAAAGGACCGGCCAGCGTGGCGACGTCATAGGTCTGGCGCGACACCACCTGGGACGCAGGGATCTCCATGTCGAGACCCTTCACGACGTCCTGGCCGAACTCGTCGTCCTGGCTCAGGTAGCCCACCTTCTTCCCGGCGAAGTGCTGCTTGATGTAGGCGCCCAAGATCTTCCCGTCGACCGTGTAGGGCGGTTGCCAACCGGTGGTGTAGGGGTACTTGGGATTCGTCCAGCAGTTGCACCCTGACTCGACGAAAAGCTGGGGCACCTTCTCGGCGTTCAAGAAGGCCTGCACAGCGGCCTGGGTCGGCGTCCCGAGCGACCCGACGTCGGCAAAGATCTGGTTCTGAAGCACCAGCTTGCGGGTCTGGGTCGTGGTGTTCGACGGGTTGTAGGCGTCGTCGACGTAGTTGTAGTTGATCTTGCGCCCATAGACGCCCCCGTGCGCGTTCACCCACTTGAACACGGCGTTCATCGCCGGGGCGATCTCGTCGTAGCCCGGCGCTGCGGCACCGGTCAACGGAACGGTGGCGCCGATGTTGATCGATTTCGAGGTGATCCCCGTCGTCGGTGCTGCTCCGGCGGTCCCACCCCATCCAAGCCCTGCGGTCACCATTGCGAGAACGGTGGCTGCGACGGCCGACCTTCCCGCCCAGCCGAAGGCTCGGCGGCGTGACGTCAATCTCATCCCCTGCTGTCCTTTCCCGGCGTGGCGGCCCGGGCCCATGCGGCCCAATCAGTCGACGCTGGTTGCGGCCGTTTCGGAATCGGGGCCGCCACGATCCTGTTTCGACGCTGGTTGGTCTTGTAACGCTACGGAAATGTTACTGCCAAGTTTCGTTACTGTCGAGACCGTCACCAGCCGATGGCCGAGCCACCGGAGCCCCCCCTGGACCCCGGCCGGCGCGAGCAGCATCACGATGATCAGCACCGCCCCGAAGACGATCACCGCCAAATTCGCCCCGACCAGGTGATTGGCGTGAAACGCATTGGCCAACGACTGGGACCACTGGTTCGGCAGGTAGACGACGAGGATCGCCCCCCACCAGGCACCGGTCAGCGTGCCGGCGCCGCCGAGCACCATCCCCGCGAGGATGTAGATCGACAGCGAGAGCGGGAACTCCCCGGTATTGACGACCCCGGTCGACAGGACGAGGAGCGCCCCCGAAAGCCCCGCGCAGGCCGCCGAGATCACGAAGGCGATCACCTTCGTGCGCGCGACGTGCACGCCCGCGAGCGACGCCGCCACCTCGTTGTCACGGACCGCCCGGAAGGAGCGGCCGAACCGGCTGGAGAGCAGGTTCCCGAGCAACACCAAAACGATGAGCGCGCACAGCAGTTGGATCCAGGTCAGCCACTTCTGGGGGTCGATCGACCCCGGCGCGTCTGGTGGCAGCGTGATCAGCCCCTGGTCACCTCCGAAGAAGCTCGAGTACTTGTCCGAGAGGAACGGCAGCGCCAGCGCGAGCAGGAGCGTCATGCCCGCGAGGTACGGACCCCGCAGCCGCGTGGCGGGTACGGCGATGATGAATCCGACCGCAGCGCTCACGGCCACCGCGATCAGGAGCTGGAACACGAGGTTGATGCTCTGGTGAACCTCGAGCTCCCCGATCGTGTACGCACCGACCGCAAGGAAGGCCCCTTGCCCGAGCGAGATCTGCCCATTCACTCCCGTGAGAACACTCAGCCCTGCGATCGCGATCGCGTAGACGGCCACCTCGCCAAGTTGGAAGTTGTTGAAGGAGCTCAGCGAGTTCGAAAGCAGGTAGAAGAACAGCGCTCCGAGCGCGCCGAAGAGTAGGTGCCGGAGCATCGGTTGGCGCGGGAGGCGCGCCCAGCCGGGCAGCCGCAGCTTGATCACCTCACACCCTCCTCGCGGTGGGTCGCGCAAAGAGTCCCTCGGGGCGGATCATGAGCACGACGATCAGCATCACGAGGGCGCCGATCGGCTCCAGTGCGCCACCGAGGTAGCCGCCGACATAGGCAAGCGCGAGCCCGGTGACGAGACCCCCGATCACCGCCCCAACGGGGCTGTCGAGGCCACCGATCACCGCGGCGGTGAACGCGTACACGAGGATCAGGTCCATGAAGGTGGGCGAGAACACGCTCGTCGGGGCCACGAGCAGGCCCGCCAACGCGCCGGCCACGGCCGCGAACGACCAGCCGAGCGTGAGCAGCCAGCTGACCTTCACGCCGAGCAGCCTCGCCGCCTCGGGTGCAAAGGCCGCAGCCCGCATCCGCAGGCCGAGCGTGGTGAACCGGAAGAGCGCGGCGACGAGGACCACGAGGACGAGGACCGCGACGACGATGAAGATGTCGAAGTGTGAGAAGGCGATCGCCGTGTGGCCGATGACGAGCCCGCTCTGCGAGAAGGCCGCCGGGAATCCTCGATTCGAGTTGCCCCAGACCGCTCCCGCGAGTCCCTCGAGCAGGATCAACAAGCCGAATGTCACGATCACCGCGTTCAGGGGCGGCTTGTTCTGTACCGGTCTGATCAACACGAGCTGCACCAGGCCGCCGAGGAAGAGGCCACATGCGAGGGCTACGACGAACGCCGGCCAGTAGCCCACACCCTTGCCAAAGACGCTGAAGGCGATGAACGTTGTGAGCATCGCCATCGCGCCCTGGGCGAAGTTGATGACATTGGTCGCCCGAAAGATGAGCACGAGCCCGAGGGCGACCGATGCGAAGATCATCCCCTCTGCGACCCCGCCCAGTGTGATGTTCCAGAACAGCCGCACGGTCGCCTCCTCAGAACCCGAGAAAGTGGTGACGAAGGTCGGCGTCCCCGGCCACGGCGTCGGCTGAGTCGGACACGACCACGGTGCCAAGGTTGAGTACCACCGCCCACGATGCGATCGACAGCGCACTGCGGGCGTTCTGCTCGACGAGGACCGTCGTGATCTCCCCGCCTTTGCTCAGATCGGCGAGGACCGCCATGAGGCCTGCCGTGACCAGGGGCGCGAGGCCCAGCGACGGCTCGTCGAGGAGGAGAAGCGAGGGGCGCGAGACGAGGGCCCGACCGATGGCCAGCATCTGTCGCTCGCCGCCCGAGAGGGTCGACGCGTGCTGCTTCGCTCTCGTTGCGAGCGCCGGGAAGATCTCGTAGATCTCGCCGATCCGGCGCTGGCGCTCCCGTCGCCCGTATCTCCAGACCGCTCCGAGCTGGAGGTTCTCGGCCACCGTCATCTCAGCGATCACCGAGCCGCCCTCGGGGACGTGGGAGACGCCGGCCCGCACGATGCGCTCGACGGACATGCCGACCAGCTCGTGCTTGTCGTAGCGGACCGAGCCTGCGTGCGCCTTCACCAGCCCCGAGATCGCGCGGAGGAGCGTCGTCTTGCCCGCTCCGTTCGCTCCGAGGACCGCGGTGATCGATCCGGTGCGCGCCTGGAGCGAGACCCCCTTCAGGGCCGAGACCGCCCCGAAGGACACGGAGAGCTCGGAGACCTCAAGCACCGGCGGTACCGCCCTCGTCCGCGCCGCGGACCTCCTCTCCGAGGTAGGCGCGCGTGACCTCGGGGTCGGCCCGCACCGATTCGGGGACCCCCGAGGCGATGACCCGCCCGAAGTTGAGCACGACGATGCGGTCGCAGGTGGACATGACCAGGTCCATGTGGTGCTCGACCAGGAGGACGCCCATCCGCTCGCGGAGCCTCCGCAGCAGCTGGCCGAGCTCGGCCATGTCGTCTGCAGAGAGACCGCTCGCCGGCTCGTCGAGCAGCAAGAGCGTCGGCTCGGCGATCAGAGCCCGGGCCAAAGAGACCCGCTTTTGGACCCCGTAGGGGAGCGCCGTCGGCATCTTGGTCGCGTGCTCGGCGATCCCGAGCTCGCCGAGCAGCTCCAGGGCCTGACTGCGGAGCGCCGACTCCTCGCGGCTCGAGCGAGCGAGTCCGAAGAGCGCCGACGCGAAGTCGCTACGCACCTTGCGTTGGGCGCCGAGCATCACGTTCTCGACCACGCTCAACCCAGGGACCAGCCCAACCCCTTGCAGGGTTCGGGCGATCCCCAGTTTGGCGAGCCGGTGTGGCTGGTGACGGCCCATGGCGTGGCCGGCGTAGCTGATCGTGCCCGAATCGGGCCTGACGAACCCGCAGATCACATTGAAGAGCGTGGTCTTGCCGGCGCCGTTCGGCCCGATCACCCCCACGACCTCGCCCGGACCCGCCGAGAGTGACACGTGGTCGAGAGCGGTCAGGCCGCCAAAGGCCACCTCGATGTCGCTCAACACGAGGCCGCCGGTCGATGCGTCGCTCAATATCCCCTCCGGAACCCTGCGTCGCCCGCATCCCGGCGCTCTCACGCCAGACGCTAGAGCAGGTACCCCGTCCGAACCCGTCGGTCGTGCCGCGCCGAGGCCGCAGAGTATGGGTTACCGCGGCGTCAGATGCAATCGGCCGGTCAACCCTTCGTGCCCGAGGAGCCAAGCTTGCGGTGGTCCCAGCTGACGATCCGCTCGGGCCGGATCCGGAACCCCACCCGCTTGTGCAGCATCGCCTCCACCTGGGCCCGGAGTCCTTCGTCGTAGGGGCCGACGTGGCGCTCGAACACGCTCACGCCGATCTTCCAGAGCTCCTCGGGCGCTTCGATGGCCTCAGCCGTGCCGACGAGCTCCACTCCGCGGAGCTCGTCGTAGCCCTCCCCGGCCTCGACCAGGCACGTGATCCGAGGGTCGCGGCGGAGGTTCAGGGCCTTTTGGGACTTCGCCTTGGTCTGGACGGCGATGTCGGCACCGAGGAAGCCGAACCACATGGCGACGGCGTGGATGGTGCCGTCATGGTTGAACGTGCACATGGTCATCGTCCGTGCCTCGTCGAGCAGGCCCCGGATCTCGTCGGGCGACATCTTGATCTGGTTCCGCCGCTTGACCCCGTCTCCATAGCCGCCAGGCATCGTCACTGCCGGCAGCCTCCGGTGCCCTCTGCTCGTGGACGAGGAACCAGTTCCCAACATTTCATCTCGGGGTCACCTCGGGTTTGCGGTGGGATCGCGGGCAGTTCATCTGCCGCTCGTACGGTACCCGTCGATGGCTGAGAGCTGCGCTGAGGACGCCAGATCCGTCGGTCGCGCCGAGCCAGGGGCCGCCCGGGCATCGTGGATCCCGAGCGCCTCGGCGACGACGGGGACCGCCCCCCCTCCCCGCTCGTCGCCCACCTCTCCATGTCGATCCAGGAACGACCGGTGAGCCTCGTGGTCGAGTCTCGCGACGGTGCCAACGTACGCGAGTCCCGACCGCTCGTCCTCGTCGTTGACGACGAGGAGTCCTACCGCCAGGCGCTAGCCGCCGGCCTCTCGCAAGAGGGGTTCATGGTCGAGTGTGCCGCAGACGGCTACGAGGCGCTTCGGATGTTCCACCGGATCCACCCCGACCTCGTCCTCGTCGACGTGATGCTGCCGGACCAGTCCGGCGTCGAGCTCTGCCAGCGCATGCGGGCGCTCGCGCCGGTGCCGATCATCATGGTGACGGCGAAGGACTCGGAGGTCGACGTCGTCCTCGGCCTCGAGCTGGGCGCATCGGACTACGTGGCCAAGCCATTCCGGCTCCGCGAGCTCGTCGCCCGCATGCGCGCGGTACTGCGGCGAGGCATCTCCACGAGCGTGCTCCCCCATGACGACGTCATCCAAGCGGGCTCCGTCCGGCTCGACAACGCCCGTCGAGAGGTGACCGTGGATGGTCAGGTGGTCGACCTCTCCCGCAAGGAGTTCGACCTGCTCGCGCTCCTCATGTCGCATGCCGGCCAGGTCGTCACCCGGGATCGGTGCATCGACCGCCTCTGGTGGGACCAGGACCTGGCTGACACTCGAACGCTCGACACACACATGAAGCGGCTGCGCCGCAAGATCGAGCGGGACCCGGCCAACCCCAGGCATCTCGTGACCGTTCGCGGGGTCGGATTCCGCTTCGAGGGGTAGTCGCCCACGTCGCGCTGGTCGGGGGGTGGCCGGGCGTCAAGATACGCTCGGCGGCGTGCGCCCGGGGGACATCGTCGCCGACTTCGAGCTGCCCGATGAGACCGGTGCGCCCCGACGGCTGAGCTCCCTTCTCGCGGCCGGGCCGGTGGTGCTCTTCTTCTACCCGGGTGCCATGACCTACGGCTGTACCCGGGAGAGCTGCCATTTCCGCGACGTCCGAGCGGAATTCGCGGCGCTCGGCGCCCAGCCCGTCGGCATCAGCGCCGACCCCGTCGAGAAGCAGAAGCAGTTCTCGGACAAGCATTCGTTCGGCTATCCCCTCCTCTCCGACGTGGAGGGGAGGGTGGCCGAGCAGTTCGGCGTCCGACGCAAGATCGCCGCCCTCGGCAACAGGCGTGTGACCTTCGTCATCGACACCGAGCGACGCGTGCTCGACGTGATCCATTCGGAGATCGCATTCGCGTCCCACGCCGACAAGGCACTGAGCGTGCTGCGTTCCCATGCCGGCTCCTCCTGAAGGGCGCTCGGAACTCGCGCTCACCCACCGCAGCGGCCTGCGGCGCCTGAAAGAGCGCGGCACCCACGATCGAACGATCGTCGACACGATCCTCGACGAGGGGCTCATCTGCCACGTCGGGGTGGAGGACGGCGGGACGATCGTGACGCCCATGGCCTATGCCCGCGTGGGTGATCGGCTCTATCTGCACGGGGCGCCGGCCAATCGCACCCTTCGGCTCGTGGCCGGGGGGGCGCCCGCCTGCATCACGGTGACCCTGCTCGACGGGTTGGTGCTTGCCCGATCGGCGTTCCACCACTCGATGAACTACCGCTGCGCGATCCTGTTCGGCACGGGAAGCACCGTCGAGGACCTCGACGAGAAGCGGCTCGCGAGCGCGGCCCTGCTCGACCACATGGCCCCCGGGCGGAGCGCTGACGCTCGGCCCCCCACCCCCGCCGAGCTTCGTTCGACCCTGATCGTCCGCTTCCCGATCGAAGAGGGCTCGGCCAAGGTCCGCGGCGGGGGGCCGGTCGACGATGCCGAGGATCTCTCGAGCCCGATCTGGGCGGGCCAGATCCCCCTCGAGCTCATGGCCCGACCCTGCGTGGCCGAAGAGGATCTGCCCGAGGGCACGGCGCTGCCCTCCTATGCGCAGAGCTACCCGTCCCGTCGATCACAGCCCTAACGGCCCCTCCGAACGGTTGTGGAGGTAGCGCCGATGGCTCGGCGGATCCTGGTCGACCCGGCCCCGCTCGTTGAGAGCCGTGACTTTCGGCTGCTCTTCATCGGCCAGCTGATCTCGACCGTCGGGGCCCAGCTCACCGTCGTCGCGATCCCCTTCCAGATCTACGCCGAGACGCACTCGTCGTTCCAGGTGGGCGCGATCAGCATCGTCCAGCTCGTCCCTCTCGTGATCGGCTCACTGGTGGGAGGCTCGGTCGGCGACGCCGCCGACCGGCGTCTCCTCCTGCTCGTCTCGAGCGTGGCCCTCGCGCTCTCGAGCGGGGCCCTGGCGCTCAATGCCATGGCGGCCCACCCGGCGCTCTGGGCGTTGTACGCGATCAGCGCCGTCGCGGCGGGTCTCACCGGGTTCGCCAACCCCGCCCGCAACTCGATCGTCCCGCACCTCGTGGGACACGACAACCTCGTGGCGGCGCTCTCCTTCCTCCAGGTGCTCTACCAGGTCGGCTCCGTGGCCGGCCCGGCGGTCGCCGGCGTGCTCATCGGGCATACCGGCGTGGCATGGGTGTACGGCATCGACGCGATCACGTACCTGGCCGTGATGCTCACCACCGCCATGATGAGGCCGATCCCACCCGCCCCGGGTGCGGCCCGGCCGGGGCTGCGCTCGGTCGTCGACGGCATCAGGTTCCTACGCGGTCGACAGGTCATGCAGGGCGCCTATCTCATCGACATCAACGCGATGGTCTTCGGGATGCCGCGAGCGCTCTTCCCGGCAATCGGGCTCACGGTCCTCCACGGTGGGCCGAGCGTCGTCGGCTACCTGTTCGCAGCGCCCGGCATCGGCGCGCTGCTCGGCGCGCTGACGACCGGCTGGGTCAACGCCATCGACCGGCGGGGTCGCGCCGTGATCGTCGCCGTCATCATCTGGGGCATCGCTATCACCGGGTTCGGCTTCTCCCGCGTCCTGTGGCTCACCATGGTGCTCCTCGCCGTCGCCGGCTGGGCCGACGTGATCTCGGCGGTGCTCCGCAACACGATCCTCCAGACGACGGTGTCCGAGCAGTTCCGGAGCCGGATCATCGCGATCCAGCTCGCGGTGGTCCAAGGTGGCCCACGCGTCGGCGACCTCGAGTCCGGAGGGGTGGCCTCCCTCGCTGGCACCCAGTTCTCCGTCGTCTCGGGCGGGATCGCCTGTGTGATCGGCGCCGTGGTCATGACGTTCGCGATGCCGATGTTCGCTCGACACAGGGCGAGCGACGTGGCTGGGCATGCGACCAGGGTCGACCCGATGGCTGTCGGACCGATCGCACAAGACGGGCTCGCAGAGCCCTGACGGGGGCGTCGACCCGGTCTGGCCGAGGGCGGGGCTCAGACCCTCGACATATTCTCGAACCGTGCGTACTGGCTCAAGAACGCGAGATGCACGGACCCGGTCGGTCCGTTGCGGTGCTTCGCCACGATGATCTCGGCATCGCCCCTGCGCTCGATCGGAATGTCGGGGTCGTACTGCTCCTCGCGGTAGAGGAAGAGCACCACGTCGGCGTCTTGTTCGAGGGAGCCCGACTCCCGGAGGTCCGAGAGCATCGGGCGCTTGTCCTGGCGGGATTCCAGGCTCCTCGAGAGCTGGGACAACGCGATGACGGGCGTCTCGAGCTCCCGGGCCAGGATCTTCAGGCTGCGGCTGATCTCGGCCACCTCGACCTGACGGTTCTCGGCCCTCGCCCGTCCCGTCATGAGTTGGAGGTAGTCGACCATCACCACCCCGAGCTCACCCTCGCTCTTGCGCAGCCGTCGCGCTCTCGCACGGATGTCCATGACCGTGAGTGCCGGGTTGTCGTCGATGAAGATCCGGGCACTATCCAACCGGCTCACGGCGACCCCGAGCTTCTGATAGTCGGCATCCTGCAGCCGTCCGGTGCGGAGGCGCTGCCCATCGACACGTGCCTCTGAGGCGAGCAACCGCTGGCACAACTCGAAGTGACCCATCTCGAGAGAGAACAGCAGGCTGGGCTTCTGGAGATTGATGCCGACGTTGGCGAGGATCCCGAGTGCGAAGCTCGTTTTGCCGACGGCAGGACGAGCGCCGACGATGGTGAGGGTCGACGGTTGGAGGCCGGCGAGGATCTTGTCCAGGTCCATGTAGCCCGTTGCGATGCCGGTCAGATCGCTGCCGGCGTGACCAAGCTCCTCGATCCGGTCGAGCGACGGGAGGAGCACGTCGTGGAGCGACTTGATCGTGTCGGTCGTCCGTCGCTGCGCGACGTTGAAGACCTTTGCCTCCATCTCGTCGATGGCTCCCTGGACATCCTCGGGCACGCTGTAGCCGAGTTCGGCGATCTCGCCGGCGACCCCGATCATTCGCCGGAGCAGTGCGTGCTCCTCGACGATCCGTGCGTAGTGCACGGCATTGGCGATCGATGGCGTGTTCGCCTGGAGCGAGACGAGCATGGCGGGGTCCCCGACCGACTCGATCAGTCCAGAACGGATCAGCTCGTCGCGCACCGTCACGGCATCGATGGCCTCACCACGCTCAAAGAGCCCCACGATGGCCGCGAAGATGTGCCCATGTGCGGGCTTGTAGAAGTCCTCCGCTCCGCAGACTTCGATTGCCGCTGCGGTTGCGTCGGCCGAGAGGAGCATGGCGCCGAGGAGCGACTCCTCGGCCTCCAGATTGTTCGGCGGGATCCTCGGGACCCCGATCGACGGTCTGATGGGCCGGGGCCGTGCGTCGTCGAGGGCCTGCACCATGGTCTTCACAACCTGATCCCTCGAGCCTGTGCAGCGAAAGAAGGAAAGCCTGGGGATTTTTCGGGTAAAACCCCAGGTCGACCCTGTGGCCGATCCTGTGGACATCTCGACCGGCCGGTGGAAAGGCATTTCCCGGGGCGCACCCGAGAGGGTCTGGGCCGTCGGCGGGTCACGTCGCCCACGCTGTCTGAAGGGTGTGACAAGGGCCAGAGGCAATCCGGCCCTTGTCCCTAGCTTGCCGAGGTCACCTCGACCGACACGCTCACCGACACATCGCCAAAGAGCTCGATCGGCACCTCGGTGACGCCGAGCACCTTGATCGGCTCAGGGAGGACGATCGCCTCACGATTGAGCTCGATCCCCTTTTGCGCAGCGATGGCTTCGGCGATCTCGTGGACGCTCACCGAGCCGAAGAGTCGTCCCGTGCTCCCGGCTCGGGCCGCGATCGTGATGGTCGCCTCTCTTAGCGCGTCCGCCTGAACCCGCGCCGACTCTTCGCTTTGGGCATAGCGCAGATCGCGTGCTCGGCGCATCGCGGTGGCCTGTCCCTCCATGCCCTCGGTCGCCTTCAGCGCGTAGCCGGAGGGGAACAAGAAGTTGCGCGCGTAGCCGTCGGAGACGTTGACGATGTCTCCACGGCGCCCGATCCCTTGCACATCATTGCGAAGCAGGACGCGCATCAGGCACTCGCCTCGTCGCTCGCGACGCCGAGAAGCGACTCCTCGGCCTCGGGGGCGTTCTCCTCGCCGCCGTTCTCCGCATCAGAGGTCGTGACGATGTCGCCAGCATCTGGTGCCTCGGGCGCCGACTCCTCGGCTTCTCCCCCACGCGCGCGGCCACCGGGTCCGCGGCCACCGCGTCCGCCGCGCGCTCCGGGCCGCTCGGTGACGGTCCTCTGCGTGTAGGGAAGCAGGACCAGCTCGCGTGCGGTCTTGATCGCAAGCGCGATGCCCCGCTGGTGCTGTGCACAGTTGCCGGTGACGCGCCGGGCACGGATCTTGCCCCGGTCGCTCATGTACTTGCGCAACATCGAGACGTCCTTGTAGTCGACCCACTCGATGTTGTCCCGGCACAGGGCGCAGGGCTTCTTCTTCACCCGCCGACCAGCGTCCTTGGCCGCCCGGCGGGAGCTCGTGTTGCGGAGGTTTCCTCGTGCCATCAGAAGGGCTCCTCGTCTTGCGCGTAGCTAGGTTGCGCCGGCGGTCGCGACTGGCCCCGGCCCCCGCCGTCGCTCGGGCCGCGACGGTCGTTCTTCGTGACCTGGGCGGTGGCCCACCGAAGCGAGGGACCCACCTCGTCGGCGACCACCTCGACCTTGGAGCGACGATCCCCGTCCTGGGACTCCCAGGAGCGCTGCTCGAGGCGGCCCGCAACCATCACCCGGGCACCGCGCGTCAATGACTCGCTCACGTTCTCAGCCATCTCGCGCCAACAGACGACGTCGAAGAAGCTGGTGGCCTCCTCCCACTCCTGACTCTGGCGGTTCTGCCACCGACGGTTGACCGCCAACCCGAAGGTGGCCGTGGCCTGGCCGGTGTTGGTGAAACGCAACTCGGGGTCGCGCGTCACGTTGCCGACCAGCACGACGGTGTTGTCCGTGGCCATGGTTCTCTCCTTACTTCACGACGCCCGGCTCAGCCGGCCGGGCGGTCGAGGGCTCGGGGGCGTCGAGCCCCCGAGGACGGCCGGCCACCTGCTCGGGCAGCCGGATGACCTTGTGGCGGATGACTTCGTCGGCGAGCGACAGCAGTCGGTCGAGCTCGTTGATGGTTCGTGTCTCGCCCGTCAGCTCTATCAGGACGTAGTAACCCTCCCGACGGTGCTTGACCTCGTAGGCAAAGGGACGACGCCCCCAACGCTCGACGGTTCCCGGGTTGCCGCCCGATGATCGGATCGTCTCGAGCGTCCGGTCGACCACGCCCTGGATCGCCGACGGATCCGCGCCGGCGTCGAAGATGACCATGACTTCATAGGGCCGCATGCGGCCTCACCTCCCTCTGGACCGGCGCCGGCGGCGTCCGGGCCCCGCACGATGCGGAGCAGGGTGATCGCGTGCGCCCGGGGGCGCCCGATCGGCGAGCACGATGCTACTCGACGCTTTGGCCGAGCCACCCCGCTTCGGTGGGTCGGCCGGGCCTTCAACGCCCCGGTCCCCGAGGTTCGAGGTGCGTCCGGCTCGAGCTCCCGGTGCCCCCGAGACCCGAGGCCCGGTCCCCGAGGCGTCTCGGACGAAGGCCGTCTCGATGCGCCCGGTGAGTCGATCCTTCGGCCCCCGCCAGAGAGTCTGCCCGGAGCCGACAGCCTCCCCCCACTAGTCGGACGTCGCGCCTTGCGTCCCGATCGCGTGCCGGAGCTCCTCGGAGGATTCATAGCTCTCGGCCTGCGTCGGGAAGGCGCCGGAGCGTACATCCGAGGCGAACGCAGCCAGCGCCTTTGTGGCGCCCTCTGCGAGGTTGGCGTACTGGCGAACGAACTTGGCGACGCGGCGCGTGCCGAGCCCGAGCACGTCGTGGAACACCAGCACCTGCCCGTCGCACCCCGGTCCCGCCCCGATGCCGATCGTCGGCACGTCGACCGCGTCGGTCACACCAGAGCCGACCGCATCGGGGACACCTTCGATCACCATCGAGAAACACCCCGCCGCCGCGATCGCGGAGGCGTCCGCGAGCAGCCCCGTGGCGGCATCCACGTCTCGGCCCTGCACGCGCATCCCGCCCATCGCGTGTACTGACTGGGGGGTGAGCCCGATGTGGCCCATGACGGGGATTTCGGCGTTCACGATGGCCTCGATCGCCGGCACCCGCTTGCGGCCGCCTTCGAGCTTCACGCATCCGGCTCCGGCGCGGATGAGCCGGGCGGCGTTCTTCACGGTCTCCTCGATGCTCACGTGGTAGCTCATCCAGGGCATGTCGCCCACGATCAAGCAGTCGGGCCGCGCCCTCGCAACGGCCGCCACGTGGTGCTCCATGTCCTCGATGGTCACGTGGAGCGTGTCCTCGTAGCCAAGGACGTTGTCACCGACGCTGTCGCCCACCAAGAGCAGGTCCACGCCCGCCGACGATGCGATGGCCGCGCTCGGCTGGTCGTACGCGGTCACCATGACGATCGGCTCGGCGCCGTCGCGCCGCTTGCGCGCCCGAAGTGTTCGAACGTTCGGCTTCGGGCTCACAAGGCCCGTCCGGTGCGTCGGCCCTGTCGCCCACCAGCCGGGTACTTGCGCGTGAGGTGATGCCACGCGCAGCCCGGGCACACCTCGACGTCGTAACAGAGCACGGGCTCGCTTCGGCGGCGCAGCCGGTTGAGCTCCTTTGGCGTGCCCGGGCAGAGGCCTCCGGGGGGCAGCCGCGATCCAAAGACGTAGGTGACCTCGACGACGTCGGTCTCCTCACAGATCGGGCAACGCTCATGGAGCGCCTTGCCCACGTTGCGGGCGGCGCGAAGCAGCTCGGGGTGGGCGTCGCACACGTCCTCGCGTCCGAGCCGGCCCTTCTGCACGTCTCGGACCACGGCATTGCGCATGAGCCGGTACTCGACGTCGGCGTCGCGGGTGGGGTCAGCGGCCTTCGGTGCCCCCGGGCCCTGCGACAACGTCATGGACAGACAGGCTAGCCCTGGCCTCCGTGACCAAAGCCTCCAGCCGCAGGGCCTCGGCGCGCCTCGATCGAGCGCACAAGGGACGCCCGAGGGGGAGGAAACGGTCGCCCGAGATCGGTGCGAGGAGGTGGCGGATCCATGCGCACCGGCCGCCACACCTGGCGTGACGCGTCCCAACGCATGCGCCGCCCGCAATGCGGCGCCTCAGTGCCGGGCCACCGCTCGCACCAGATGAGCTGGCCGGCGCGTGGCGGGCCATCGGTCGAGAGGCGGCCATGACACCCCCAGGTGGGGCAGTCCCAATCCATGCCCTGGAGAACTGCCCACATCTTCCGAAATCACGCCGAATTCGCCTTTCTCGGGCGAATCGTCATCGAAATAGCAACTCGTTATATCGATACGATATAGTGCCCAGGATGTTGGACCTTGCCCTCCTGGGACTGCTCGACGAGGGGCCGCAGCACGGCTACGAGCTTCGCAAGCGCCTCCGCGCCCATTTCGGGCTGCTCGCCAACGTGTCCTTCGGGTCCATCTACCCGGCCCTGGCGAGGTTGGAGGCGAGTGGCGCTGTCGCAACGGTCGAGGAGACCCCCCAGCTCGCGGTGGCCCCACCCACCGGCTCGCTGAGCGGCGAACGGGCCGCCATCCGCGCTCGGCGCCTCGTCGCGTCGAGGGGCCGGCGGTCGCGCAAGGTCTACCGGATCACGCCGACGGGGAGACAGTCCTTCCTCGCCCGCCTGACGGACCCGACGGCCGACGACGCTCGGAGCTTCTCGCTCCGGCTGTCGCTGGCTCGCCACATGGAGCCCGCCGATCGCCTCGCCCTGATGGAGCGGCGACGGGCCCAGCTCGTTGGCCAGCAGACCGACATCCCGCCGACCGACGACGACCAACTCGACCGCTATGCACGCTCGGTCGCGGAGCACATCGCAGATGGGGTCGAGCAGGACATCGCCTGGCTCGACCGTTTGATTGAGGCCGAGCGCACCAACGGCGCCTCGGCGGAGCCCGACCGGCGGAAGACCCGCCGGTCGGCATGAAGGGAGACATGTGCCATGACAGCCATCCGCGTCGCCATCGCCGGAGTGGGGAACTGCGCGAGCTCGCTCGTTCAGGGACTCTCCTACTACAAGGATGCCGACCCGACTGAGTCCGTTCCCGGACTCATGCACGTGGTGCTCGGCGGCTACCACGTTCGCGACATCGAGCCCGTCGCGGCATTCGATGTCGACGCGACCAAGGTGGGGATCGACCTGTCCAAGGCGATCCTTGCCGGACAGAACAACACCATCCGGTTCGCCGATGTCGGCGATCTCGGTGTGACCGTGCAACGAGGACCGACCCTCGATGGGCTGGGCCGCTACTACCGCGACATGCTCGAGGAGTCGCCGCTCGCCCCGGTCGATGTCGCGCAGGCGCTTCGCGACGCTCGTGCCGATGTGCTCGTCTCCTATCTCCCGGTGGGGTCCGAAGAGGCCCAACGCCACTATGCCCAGGCCGCCATTGACGCCGGCATTGCATTCGTGAACGCAATCCCGGTGTTCATCGCTTCGGATCCCGACTGGGCCCGTCGATTCCGCGACGCCGGCGTCCCGATCATCGGTGACGACATCAAGAGCCAGGTCGGTTCCACGATCGTTCACCGGATCTTGACCAGGCTCTTCGAGGACCGCGGACTCGTCCTGGACCACACCTACCAGCTGAACGTCGGCGGCAACATGGACTTCAAGAACATGCTCGAGCGCGACCGGTTGGAGTCCAAGAAGATCTCCAAGACCCAGGCGGTGACCAGCCAGATCGAGCACATTCCCCTGCCGGCTGACGACGTGCATATCGGACCATCGGACCACGTGCCCTGGTTGGCCGACCGCAAGTGGGCCTACATCCGCATGGAGGGGCGCAACTTCGGCGACGTGCCGCTCAACTTGGAGCTAAAGCTCGAGGTCTGGGACTCACCCAACTCCGCAGGGGTCATCATCGACGCCATCCGGTGCGCCAAGCTCGCCCTGGACCGCAAGGTCGGCGGCCCGCTCGTCGGTCCATCCGCCTACCTCATGAAATCGCCTCCGGTGCAGTACCACGACGAGACGGCTCGCGAGATGGTCGAGCAGTTCGCCGCCGGCGCCGAGCAGGAGTCCTGGCCGAGGGACTGACCCCTACGCGCCGCCTTCGGAGGACCACCATTCTCGGAGCCGACGCGCCGCCTCCTCCTCTCCGAGCGGGCCCTCGTCGATGCGAAGCTCGAGCAGGAACTCGAGCGCACGACCCACGACCGGACCCGGCCTCACGCCGAGGAGCTGCATCACCTGATTCCCATCGAGGTCCGGGCGCATCGCGTCGAGTTCTTCGCGCGCGCGCAGCTCGACGATCCGCTGTTCGAGCTCGTCCATCCGACGACCGAGCGCTCGGGCCTTGGCGGCGTTGCGGGTCGTGCAGTCGCACCGGGTGAGCTCGTTCAGTCGTTCGAGCAACGGTCCCGCATCACGCACGTAACGCCGTACGGCCTTGTCCGTCCAGCCCATTTCGTAGGTGTGGAATCGAAGGTGCAGCTCGACGAGCCTCGTCACCGTGTCGACGTCGTCGTTCGGGTACCGGAGCGCCCCCATGCGCTCGCGCGTCATTCGTGCACCCACCACCTCGTGGTGATGAAAGGTCACACCCCCCGGCGAAAAGGCCCGAGTCTTGGGTTTGCCCACGTCATGGAACAGGGCGGCCAGCCTCAAGATGCGATCCGGGCTCGTCTTGTCGACCACCGCCAGGGTGTGGGCGAGGACGTCCTTGTGGTGATGGATCGGGTCCTGTTCGAGGGCCAGGGCAGGGAGCTCGGGCAGGAACTCGCCCGCGAGGCCGGTCTCGACCACGAACCAAAGGCCGACCGACGGCCGCTCGACCATCACGAGCCGATCCAGTTCGCCGCGGATCCGCTCGGCCGACACGATCGACAGCCGGCCGTGGCCCGTTCTCACCGCCGTAACCAGCCCATCGTCGGGCCTCAGCCCGTAGCCGGCGATGAACCGGGCGGCGCGGAGCATCCGGAGGGGGTCGTCGCCGAAGGAGACGTCGGGGCCCACGGGTGTGCGCAGCACGCTCCCGGCGAGGTCGTCGAGGCCGTTGAAGGGATCGATCAGCACGAGATCGGGGATGCGCAACGCCATCGCATTCACGGTGAAGTCCCGCCGGGAGAGGTCGCGCTCGATGTCGTCGCCGAAGGTCACCTCCGGCTTGCGCGAGTCGGGGCTGTAGGCCTCGGCCCGGTGCGTCGTGATCTCGTAGACCCGCCCCGCCTTCGAGCATCCGATCGTGCCGAAACGGGCCCCCTGGGTCCAAAGGGCGTCTGCCCAACCCGAAACGATGGCCTCGATCTCCCCCGGACGCGCCTCGGTGGTGAGGTCGATGTCCCGCTCACCGGGTTGCCCGAGGGAATCGCCCCCCGCCAACAGGGCGTCTCGCACCGAACCTCCGACGAGGTACAGGCGCCGACCGGCACGTTCGAAGCGGCCTGCGAGCTCCTCGGTGGCCTCGAGCAGATGCCGAAACCGTTCCGGGACGCTCCGCGGCACGCGTCCACGGTAGTGGAACCCGGTCATAGCACCGCGACCGGTTAGCGTTGCTCGGTGCTGTTGCGTGGTGTGCGTTGCGCCCTGGCGGCAGCGGTCACAACCGCGTCGCTCCTCCTCTTCGTGTGCGCAGGAGGGCCCTCTGGCGCCTCGACCGGACCGTCGCTCACGCTGCTCGGGCAGACACCCACGGTCACGCCCCCTGCGCCGGGCGATCCCGCGACATTCACGATCACGGTCAAGCTCGAGGGGACGCCCCCGCCGGGCGCGGCGCTTGGGCTCGCCTTCTACGACAAGCTCGTCACCCAGTCGGCGTTCACCCAGACCCTCACCAGTGCACCGACCAGGCTGCTGCACACGGTCGCGCCGCAGCCATTGAGCGAGCTCAGGCGTCCGGGCGGTGGGGAGCAGCTGAACGTCACGGTCGTCGCCGGGAACGCGTCGGCGCCAGCCGGGTCCACGACCCTCAACGTGTCGGGCCTGAGCCACTGCCCTCCGGGCACCGAGGCGTGCTCTGGGGTCTACCCGGTGGAGGTGCAGCTCTTCGACGCGAGCGGGTCGGTCGTCGCTCACCTCACCACCTACCTCATCTACGCCGAAACGAAGAGCCCCTCACCCCTCGTCTTCGCGTGGGTCGTCACGATGGGCTCGAATGTCCGCATTCAAGCCAGCGGGCCGATCACTCGAGCAATCCCCCGACTCAGTGCTTCGAGGGTGAAGGACCTGGCCGATCTGACCGGGGAGCTGGCTGCGAACCCGGGTGTCCAGGTGACGGTGGCGCCGAGCCCGGCGACGGTCGAACTTCTCGAACATTCGACCTTGCCGCAGGCCGCCGGTGCGCTTCGTGCACTGCATGCCGTTGCCTCCGAGGGTCCCCACCGATTGCTCGCACAGCCCTACGTGCCGATCAACCTCGCGCAGCTGGCGGGTGCGGGGATCCAAGAGGAGATCGCCGGTCAGACGCACCGGGCCAACGCGGTGATGACCCCGGTCACCGCAGGCCTGAGCGGAGCCCAGGTGCCCTCGTGGCAGACATGGCTGGCCACGGGCCCGGTCAGCTCGGCAATCGGAGCCGGGATGCGCGACGTCGGGTCCACGGCGCTCGTCCTCCCCGACACCGCGTTGCCGAGTGCGACCGAGGAGTACCACGCCACATGGACCCAGCCCTTCTCGCTCGCGCTCGGGCACGGCGAGTCCGTCACGGCCGCCGTCTCGGACTCCATGCTCTCGAGCCTCTTCAGCGCCAAGCCGGGCGATCCCGTGCTCGCGGCGAACGAGCTCCTTGCCGGCCTCGCCTTCATCCAGTCCGAGCTGCCCGGCGCGAGTAGCACGCGCGGCGTGATCGCCGTACCGCCACCGACGTGGAACCCCAATCCCCGCTTCGTGGACGCCCTCGTCGCAGGGTTGGCGAACAATCCCGTCATCTCGACCGCGACGCTCAACGGCTACTTCAACCAGGTGCAGAGCGGAGCCAACGGGGCGGCAACCACGCGACGGCTCGAAGGGAGCGGAGGTCCTTCGATCTCGAGGGCCGAGGCCGCCTCGATCGTCGCCGCCCGCAAGGCGATCGATGGGTTCGTCGCCGCCGTGGCGGGTCAGCCGCCGGTCGAGAACCAGCTCGAAGATCTGCTCTTGACGGCCGAGTCCGATCAACTGACTCCGACCCAGCAGCGTGCCGGGCTCAGCGTGTTCAACCGCCACCTCGATGCCGAGCTCGCGAACTTTCAGGTCGAGAAGAGCACCGTGACGCTGACCGCCCAAAACGCCGCGCTCCCGATCACCATTGTTTCCACCGCGCACTACGCGCTGCGGGCCACGCTGACGCTGTCGAGTCCGAAGCTCGAGTTCCCAGACGGCGCATCGAGAGTGTCGCGCAACGTGCTCCTCGATCACCCCACCAACTCGACCCAGATCCAGGTGCGGGCACGGACCTCTGGTGACCTGCCGCTGAGCTTCGAACTCACCTCGCGGACCGGAGGGCTCGTGATCCAGCGCGGCCGCTTCACCGTGCGCTCCACTGCGACCTCGATCGTGGGCATCGTGCTGACGCTCGTCGCAGCGGTCGTGCTGATCGGCTGGTGGGCGCGGACCTGGCTCAGGGGGCGCCGTCAACGCAGATCCCGGGCGCAGCGGGGCGCCCCGGCGTGAGCGAGACGCTTCAGACGACGGGGGCGGCCGCAGCGCGGTCGGGATCGGCGCGCCGAGACCTCCAGCGCGCCACCGTCTCGATGGCGCTCGGCACCGGGGTCTCCCGTCTCACCGGCGTGGTCCGGATCTTTGCCGTCGCCTACGCCCTCGGTTTCCACCACCTGGCCGACGCGTACAACCTGGCGAACACCACGCCCAACATGCTCTACGACATCGTCCTGGGCGGGGTGCTGGCGGCGACCTTCATCCCCGTCTTCGTCGACCGCATGACGACGCGCCCGCCGGCAGAGGCGTGGAGGGCGATCTCGTCCGTCATCACCCTCGCGCTCGTGGTGCTCGCCGCCGCGACCGTGCTCTTCTGGCTGCTCGCACCCTACGTGATCTCGGCGTTCACGGCGTTCGGTCACACCTCGGGGATCTCCGCCGCCGAGCTCGCAAGGGAGCGCCTGGCCGCGACGAACCTGCTCCGCTGGTTCGTGCCCCAGGTGTTCTTCTACGGGACCATCAGCCTCATCACGGCGCTGTTGAACGCCAGGCATCGCTTCGGCACGCCGACCTGGGTCCCGATTGCCAACAACCTCGTGAGCATCGCCGTCTTCTTGTGGTTTCGACACATCGAGACCCACCCGTCTCTCGAGGCGGCACTGCACAACGGCCACCAGCTGATCCTCCTCGGCGCCGGCACGACCGCCGGCGTCGCCCTCCAGGCCCTCTTGCTGGTGCCGAGCTACGCCCGTGCCGGACTCGGACGGGTGCGACTCCACTGGGACCCCGGACATGAGGCCGTGCGCACGGTGCTCCGACTCGGACTGTGGACCTTCGGATTCGTGGTGGCAAACCAGGTGGCCCTCTACGTGGTCCTCGCCCTGGCGGTCGGGGCGAAGGGTGACGCCACGGTGTCCTCGTACACCTACGCGTACACGTTCATGCAAATGCCCTTCGCGGTCGTCGCGGTCTCGGTCATGAGCGCGGTGACTCCGGACCTCTCGCGCTTTTGGGCGCTGAACGACGTCGCCGGGTTCAGGCGCCGGTTCACCCAGGGACTCCGCGCCGTGCTTTCGATCATCCTGCCGGCGGCCGTCGGAATGCTCCTGTTGGCCAAGCCCGCTGTCGCGCTCCTCCTCGGTCACGGAGCTGCCACCGCGCAGCAGACCGCTGGCGCCGGGGCGGCACTCGCCATCATGGCCGCCGGCTTGCCCGGGTTCTGCTCCTTCCTCTTCGTCGTGCGAGCCCTGCAGTCGATGCAGCGCACCAACGTGGCGTTCTGGCTGTACCTCGTCGAGAACGGCCTCAACATCATCCTCGCCCTCGCGCTCGTCCACTCGATGAGCATCCGAGGGCTCGCCGTTTCGCTCTCGGTCGCCTACAGCGTGGCGGCCGTCCTCGGCGTCGGCGTCCTACGCGGTTGGCTCGGAAACCTCGGCGGTCGACGCGCCTGGGCGCCACTTCGTGGCTCCGCGTTCTCGACCCTCGTCATGGGCGTTGTGGTGCTCGTGGTTTCGAACCTCTCGGGTGCCTCGCATGGTTTCGGGCTCTCCGTGCGGGTCCTCGCCTCGGTCTTCGCCGGCACCCTTTCGTACCTGAGCGCAGCGATGTTCATGGCCGGTCGGGAGCGCCGCCACGACCCGCCGCCACGACACTCCCGGCCTCCTCGGCCCTGGTGAGCCGGTGGTGGCAGACTCCTCTCCTTCCCAAGGGGGTGAGGTGCCCATGGCAAGGGTCCGAATCGTCACCGACAGCGCCTGTGATCTGACCGACCAGCTCGCGTCCGACAACGGGATCGTGATCGTCCCGCTCAGCATCCGCTTCGGCGACGAGGAGCTGGTGGACCGCCGCGAGCTCGACGCGGCGGAATTCTGGCGGCGGTGCGCGACGAGCCCGACCTTGCCCGAGACGGCGGCTCCCCCCCCAGGAGAGTTCCAGGCGGCGTTCGCTGCGGCCCGCGACGAGGGCTATGACGCCGTCGTCTGCGTCACGATCTCGGCCGAGTTGTCCTCGGGCACGTACCAGTCGGCGACGACCGCCGCCGCGGCCATGGGCGACTTCGACGTGCGGGTCGTCGACACCCGCTCCGTCACGATGGGTCAGGGCCTGGTCGCCCTCGCGGCGGCCGAGGCCGCCGCGAGCGGCGCCGACGCCGACGCGCTCGGTGAACTGGCGGCCGCAACGGCGGCGCGGACAAGGGTCTACGGCGCGATCGGCACCCTGGAGCATCTCCAGCGCGGCGGCCGCATCGGGGCGGCCCGGGCGATGCTGGGCTCGATGCTCTCGATCAAGCCGGTCATCCAGGTGATGGACGGGAAGGTGGCCGAGGAGTCCAAGCAGCGCACCCGCTCGCGGAGCCTCGAATACCTGGCGGCCAAGGTGCGCGGGCATGCACCCCTCGAGCGGCTCGCCGTCTGCAACGGCGCGGCGAGTGACATCGACCGGTTCGTGGGTCTCCTCGAGGGGATCGAGATCAAGAAGGGGGGGGTCATGGTGGTCGACCTCGGTGCGGTGGTGGGCACCCACGCCGGGCCCGAGACCATCGGCGTCTGCCTGGAGCTGCCTTCCTGACCAGCGAAGGAGCGCTCAAGGTGGGCGGCTAACCTCGGCCCCATGGCGGCCGATACCCCCGCGCCCCCGAACTCCGAGGAATGGTCGGACCGCGCCGTCGACGCTGTGGACACCGTCGTCGACGTGGTCCACGACAAGGTGGTGCGCCCGGCGCTGATCGCTGGGCGGGCACTCGTGTTCGGCGTCGTGATCACCCTGGTCACCCTGGCCCTCCTGGTCCTGATCGCCATCGCCGTCGTCCGGCTGCTCGACGTGTACGCCTTCGGCGGCAGGGTCTGGGCCTCCGACGCCCTCTTCGGTGCCATCCTCTGCGGGGCCGGCCTCGCCCTGTGGTCGTTGCGGACCCGCCGCCAGGCCCCCGAAGATTGAAGGCGTCAAGATGACCGAGCATCGCAAGGTCCTCATCGCCGGCTCGGGCCCCGCCGGCCTGACGGCGGCGATCTACACGGCCCGGGCGCAACTCGCCCCGGTCGTGATCGAGGGCGAGCCGTCCTCGACGAGTGACCAGCCCGGAGGCCAGCTCATGTTGACCACCGAGATCGAGAACTACCCGGGCTTCGAGGAGGGCATTCTCGGGCCCCAGCTCATGGGATCCATGCGGGCCCAGGCAGCTCGGTTCGGGGCGGAGCTCCACACCGCGAAGGTCACGAGGGTCGATGTGTCCTCGGGCCCGCCGTTCGCGGTCTGGGTCGGGGCCGACGACGCTGAGCCCACGTACTCGGTCGAGGCCCTCGTCCTTGCCATGGGCGCCCAGTCCCTCATGCTCGGGGTGCCAGGTGAGGAGCGCCTCTTGTCCCACGGCGTGTCGACCTGCGCTACCTGTGACGGGTTCTTCTTCCGCGGGCAGGACATTGCGGTCGTCGGCGGTGGCGACTCGGCGATCGAAGAGGCCCTCTTCCTCACCCGCTTCGCCAACTCCCTCACGCTCATCCACCGGCGCGACCAGCTCCGTGCGTCCAAGATCATGCAGGACCGCGCCTTTGCGAACGAGAAGATCAACATCCGGTGGAACTCAAGGGTGCTCGAGGTCCTCGGGGATTCGAAGATGCATGGCCTCCGCGTCGAGGACACGGTGAGCGGCGCCCGCGAGATCCTTCCGGTCAGCGGCCTCTTCGTGGCGATCGGTCACGAGCCGAACAGCGGCATCGTGAAGGGCCAGATCGAGATGGACGACACGGGGTATGTCAAGACCTTCGGCGGCTCGCTGACCAGCGTCGCGGGGGTGTTCGCCTGCGGCGACCTGCAGGACCACTACTACCGCCAGGCGGTCACCGCCGCCGGCTCGGGTTGCATGGCCGCCATCGATGCCGAGCGCTACCTCGAGGCGCGAGGCTCCTGATGGGGAACAACGCCGCCCCGAGCGACGTTGCTCACTCGAGGGTGCCGGTTCGGCCGGTTCCATGAAAGACCACGGCCGACACGGCCAGAGGGAGGAGCAATGAGCGGGAAGATCGTGCAGCTCGACGACGCTACGTTTGACGAGCATGTCAAGGCCTCCGAAGTTCCGGTCTTGGTCGACTTCTGGGCCGAGTGGTGCGGGCCGTGCAAGGTGATCGCTCCGATCCTCGAGGAGATCGCCGAGGAACAGGGTGGAAAGATCTCGATCGCGAAGCTGAACGTGGACGACAGCCTGGACGTGACGCGTCGCTACGACGTGATGAGCATCCCGACCCTGCTCCTCTTCAAGGACGGGGAGGCCAAGGCTCGTCTCGTGGGGGCGAAGCCCAAGGCACAGCTCCTCCAGGAGATCTCCGCGTACCTGTAGAGGTCGAGCGCGTCCTGCCGATCTCGGAGGGCGCATCGGGCATCGTCGTCGCAGACCTGCGCATGCGGCTCGGCGAACTCGGGTTCAGCACGGACGAAGACGACCCTGGACGTTTCGGCCCCGCGACGCGGGCGGCCGTCGAGGCCTTTCAGCACCGTCGGGGCCTGCGGGTCGACGGTGAGTGCGGCACACAGACGTGGTCGACCCTGGTAGAGGCTGGTTTCCGGCTGGGCGATCGTCCACTGTTTCGGCGCTCCCCCATGCTGCGGGGCGACGACGTCGCGGAGCTCCAGCAGCGCCTCGGCGCACTTGGATTCGACAGCGGTCGCGTCGACGGCATCTTCGGCGACCTCACCGAGACGGGCGTGCTCGAGTTTCAGCGCAACGTCGGGCTCGTGGTCGACGGCGTCGCCGGGGCGATCACCGTGAGCGAACTGCTGCGCATGCGGGCCGCGCATCGCCGTACCGAGCTCATCTCGGCCGTCCGAGCGCGCGAGGCGCTGCGCAATGCTCCGCACACGCTCGTCGGACGGCACGTCGCCATCGGCGAGCCGGGCGGATTGGCCTCCACGCTTTCTTCCCTCCGGCGCTGCCTGGTCTCCTCGGGAGCACGGGTGACCGCCATGCACCACCCCGACGACTCGATCCAAGCCCGGGAAGCCAACGCAGGTGAGGCCGACGTGCTCGTAGGGCTTCGCCTCGACCCAGAGCTCGATGGCTGTGCGACCGCGTATTACGCGGGGTACAGGACCGAGTCCGAGGGCGGGCGCCGGCTGGCAGAGATCATCCAGGCGGTGGTGCCACGCTCGCTCGGTGTCACCGACCGGGGAACGCGGGGCATGTCTGTCCCCTTGCTCCGCGAGACCCGGATGCCGGCGGTCCTCGTCGAGCTGGGCCCGCTCACCGTGACCGAACACGCGAAGGACCTGGCCAACGCATTGGCGGAGGCGGTCGAGGCGTGGTCACGGACGATTTGGGAGTGATGTCGGCGTGACGAATCGGTCATGCCCCCGTCGACACGCGGAACAAAACCTCAACTACACGACGAGCGCAACAATCCACAACGTCATGCACAGCTTGTGGAAGAAGCTGAAGAAACGCTTCACGGTTCCGAGGACGGGAAAAGCCCAGGTGCAAGGTCAGGTGGCCGTCGAGCTGACCATTGCGCGGTAGATCCGCTCCAGGTCTTCAAGGGTGGCGAACTCGATCACGAGTCTCCCCCGCCGGTTCCTCATGTCAACCTTCACCCTTGTGTTGAGGAATGCCGCGAGGAGCTCCTCGAGCTCGAGCAATCCCGGCTCGGGTAACCGCCGGGGAGCCGCCGCCCGCCTGGTAGTACCAAGGGTACTACCAGGCGGCTCTGCTGCCGCAGCGGCGCGTTCTTGCAGGTCGCGGATCTCGTCTTCAACCGCTCGAACCGTCAGCCCCTCGGCAATGATGCGCGCGACGAGCGCCTCCTGCAGTGTCCGATCGGGGGTACCGAGGAGCGCCCGAGCGTGCCCGGCGCTGATCGTGGAGTCGGCGAGCGCCCGTTGCACCCCGGCGGGGAGCTGGAGGAGGCGAAGGGTGTTGGTGACCGATGCCCGGCTCTTTCCCACCCGTTTGGCGACCTGCTCATGGGTGAAGGAGAAGTCATCGATCAGCTGTTGATAGGCAGCCGCTTCCTCGAGGGGGTTGAGGTCTTCGCGATGGAGATTCTCCACCAGTGCCTGCTCGAGGCTTTGGACGTCCCCGGCATCGGACTGCGCCAGCACCGGAATTGTCTGAAGCCCGGCCCGGCGGGCGGCCCGCCAACGGCGCTCCCCCGCGATCAGCTCGTAGGTCTCCGGCTCCTCCGTCAGCTCCTTCACCAGCACCGGCTGGAGGACGCCGAGCTCGCGGATGGAGGCCGCCAGTGCGGACATAGCCTCCTCGTCGAAATAGGTCCGGGGTTGGCGCGCGTTCGGCCGGATGTCGGAGATCGGCACCTCTCTGAGTGCCGACGTCGGCTGCCCAGGGAGCTCGGTTGGGATGAGGGCCCCGAGACCCTTACCCAGACCGCTTCGGCGCGCCATCGCTTACCTCCTTTGCCAGCTCCCTGTAGGCAACCGCGCCACGGGAGCTGGGGTCGAACACCGTGATCGGCTGTCCGAAGGACGGCGCCTCGGAGAGCCGAACCGTCCTCGGGATGATGCTTCGGCAGACCACTTCCTTGAAATGACTGCGTACTTCGTCGGCCACATCGATCGCCAATCTCGTGCGAGCGTCAAACATGGTCAGCACGATGGCGCTGATCTCGAGTCCCGTGTTGAGGTTCGAAGCCACGAGTTGCACATTGCGCAAGAGTTGACTCAAACCCTCGAGTGCGTAGTACTCGCACTGGATCGGAACGAGCACCTCTGTCGCCGCTGCTAAGCCGTTGATCGTCAGTAGCCCGAGCGAAGGTGGGCAGTCGATCAGCACGAAGTCGAAGTCGTCGACGACCGTCTCGATCGCACGCTTGAGCTTGAGCTCCCGGCTGAAGGCACTCACCAATTCGATCTCGACGCCGGCGAGGTCGATCGTTGCTGGTGTCACAAAGAGGTTTTGAACGCTCGTGGGTTCGATGCAGTCTTCGATGGGCGCATCTCGCATGATGACGTCGTACATCGACGACTCGAAATTCCTCGTGTCGATCCCCAGCCCGCTGGTGGCATTTCCCTGTGGATCAAGGTCGACCACCAGAACGCGGTAGTCGAGCTCTGAGAGTGCTGCACCGAGATTGACCGTCGTTGTCGTCTTTCCGACACCGCCCTTCTGGTTGGCAATCGCCATGACCCGCGGCAGCGGTCGTCTGCCTCGTGCCCCGTTGCCCGAAGGCAGATCCGCGAGTTTGCCCATCGCGACCTGCGCGCGTTCGGCGAAGTTGTCCAGTGATGAGGCGCGAGCATGGGCTGGAGCGCGAGTGGGTGCGGGGGCCGGCTCGGACGGCGTCGGCTCGGGGACCGTCACCGCGGTTGGCAATGGACTCTCGGGCGCCGGGGAGCGGGGGAGCGGACTGGCCGCCGCTGGCGAAGTGGTCGTGTCGATCTCCGGCTCAGGAGCGGAGTCCTCTGAGGGCGACGCGTCCCCAACCAGTGGGCCTTGCGGCTCGGGGTCGTGCACCTCGGCGGACTCCGGAAGGGGCTCAGGTTCGACCTCGGGCTCGGCAAGTTGCGCCACGGGCGCTTCGGAGCTCGGAGTCGGCGACGGCTCTTCCTCCTGCTCTTCGAAGAAGCGCTCCTCCACCTGTGGCTCAGTCGGCGGAGGCGGGGGGGTTGACCGATTCTTGTTGCGACGCAAGAAGGGCATCAGTCGATCTCTGCCAGTCCTGGCACGATCTCAATCCTCGCTTGATGCTTGTCGGGAATCAAGGCATTCCGAAGGTTTGTTTTGGCATTTGTTTCACGTGAAACCCCACCGGGGCCGAATGTGCCGAGCGATCTCTTGCTTCACATGATGAGGCACGACCACATTGCCCAGGCGTCAGGCTAGTCGGCTCGCCACCACGCTCGCCCCGACGGGGGACCTCCGCAACGATCCCTCAAGGGCGCCCCACCTTGGCGTTCCGCCGCCGACCGAGGTGCAGTTCCCCCGGCGAAGCCGGTGCTTGACCTCGGCGAGAGCCTCCTGCGCCGCGGCCCCAAAGCCTCTTTGCATTCGACACGGGCAACCCCAGGTGGCGTCGAGGACGGCTCCATGCCACAGGATCGATTCCCTCCGAAGCGGCCGACCTCGGGCGACCTTGCCAGCTCGCTGGCGCGATTCTGGTGGAGCTCCCGATCGGCCGTCAAATATCGGGCCGCACACGCGTCGCAGACCCGGTTCCGTCGGGCGAGGAACCCGACGTGCCAGCCCGCGCCTTGGACGGGGGTGCCGTGCCCGCTGGACCGCCTCCCAGCGCTCTGCGCGATCCCCACGATCCGTTTCACGTGGAACATCCGTCTCAGAAGAGCGGCCGCTTTCGAGGGATGCCGACACGGCGGGGGTACCTGGGGGAGCACAGGCGCTCCGCCGAGAGCACGGCGTACCCGGCCATCGAACCCTCAAGGTGAAGCCCCAGGGCCGCGAGCCCAGCGGAGGGCCATCGCACCTCCGAACGGACCTCGGGCGGCTCGGACACCACCAAACAACCACCAGCCGCCAGGAGCGGTGCACCGCACTCCGCGGTCGCCCCCGGAGCTCCAAATGCGCGAGCCACCACCATGGAATAGTGGCCCCGGAACGACGGATCGTGCCCGATCACCTCAGCGCGCTCACCAAGCACCGTGACCCGGTCCAGCAGGCCAATGCGGGCCGCTCCAGACCTCAAGAAGGCAGCCCGGCGAGCGGAGCCCTCGATCAAGGTGAACGGAACGTCGGGCAGCACACTCGCAAGCACCAGGCCGGGTATCCCGGCACCCGACCCCAGATCGGCAACTCGGGTGAGGCTTGCTGCATCGGGGAGTCCAGCAAGGCGAACGGCCACCAGAAAGCCCAGTGCATGACGCACGTGAGGCGCCAACGGCCCTGCACCGATCAGGCCCTGAGCCTGGCCATCTGAAAGAACCTCAAACACGGCCGCCGGCACGTCGGCGGGCTGGAGCACCACCTATCCAGTCGGTCCGATCACCACGTGACGAGCTGCGTCCTCCCCCTCGGAACGAGTCGTAAGCCCCTCAATCTCATTCACCGTGTCGTGGACGACCTTCCGGTCCGCGGGGGACATCGGCTCGAGTGCCCTCTCGGAGCCCGACTCCAGCACCTCATCCGCAATCTGCTTCGTGAAGCGTTGCAGTGCCGCGACCCGACGCTGCCGATACCCGGCGACGTCAACCACGATCCGGTCGGTTCGAGTGGGGAAGCGATGCTGGACCACCGTTCGCGTCACGTCCTGCAGAGCCGCCAATGTCGAGCCACGAGGTCCGACGAGCAAACCCAGCTCATCGCCGTTCGCGGCGACCTCGACGGTGTCCTCATCCAGGACCCGGGTCTCGACCGTCGCCTCGTAACCGTAGACCTCCAGAAGACCCTCCATGAAGGCCTTCGCGGCCTCGGCCTGCTCCTCTAAGGTGATGCCTTCGGCCATCTCGGCCTCCTTGTCCCGTCGAACTTCCACCGTTCCGGACCGCTCCGCCGCACCGCTCGTCTCGGTTGGCCGCTGTCTCCCCGAACCCCTCGATCTTCTTGAGCGCCGCGAGCGTGACGTTCCCCCGGCCCCGTCCGGCTGACGGCTCTCCGAGGTCGTGGGTGGCTCGGCGCGCTCACTCGGCGCATTCGATGCCTGCGGCTTGCGTCGATCCCCATTTCGGACGCTCGCGCCCTCCCCGTGTCCGCTTCCGGCGCGGCGTTGGCGTCGCTGGCGCTTCGGCCGTGGGCCGACCGGCTGCACGCGGGCACGGACCCGCGCTTCCCCCCGGGTCCTCCCGAAAAGACCGACCTTCGGCTCTGCAAGAACAATGATCTCTGCGTCGGCCTCGGACACCCCGAGTTGCTCCAACGCGACTTCCTTGGCTTCCTCGAGCGTCGTGCCCGAAATCTCAACCCACTCCACGAACTAACGAGCCTTCCGTGGTCGCTTTCCCCGAGCGCGTGGATGCGTCGGTCTTGGCTTCGCACCATTGGTACTACCGCTCACGGATGCCTTCCCGTTGCGAGCCGTGCTCGGACCACGGGAGGGCGAACCGTTCCGCTTCGTCCCGGTCGCCTCGGAGGGCGCGGCACCGGTGTCCTCGACCAACGCCGGTGCAGGGACACCTCCCACGGCCCCCTTTGCACCCGCGATTGACCGCTCCGCACCGCCAACTTGGATCATCCCCGTTCGATACATGATGTCCTGAGTCACGATACGAATCAGCGTCGAAACAATTATATAGATAACGACTGCGGCTGGCACTAAAAAGTAAATGTACGCAAAAAGAATCGGGGTTACTTTTTGCATAGTCTGCATCTGCTTGTTGGGTGCAGCTTGCGTATTACGCACGTTCATTTGCCGCATTTGGAAGTACTGAAGCCCGACCGCAACCGCCACGAATGCGAAGAATGGGATCCGCTGAGGGCCGGAGAGACCGTGCCCGAATGGCTTGTTGGCAAGGTCCATCCCGAAGGAAATCATGTGGCCATGACTTGCGACCAGGTTGACGTACAGCTTGTGCGTCAGCGATACCGAGTGGGCGTGCGCGGGCTGTTGGGGGATGTACCGCGGCTGAACAACCTGGGTCGTCACGGTGTGCGAGACACCGTTGACGATCTTGGTCGTCTTGACCGTCACCACGTTGACCAGCCCTTTGATCGTGTCATACAACAAGATCAGGAAGGGCATCTGGAGGAACATCGGCAGACAGCTTCCCGCCGGATTTATTCCCTTCTCCTTATACAGAGCCATGAGCTCTTCATTGAGCTTCTGACGGTTCTCCGGCCCCTTATACTTGGCTTGTAGCTTCTTGATCTCCGGTTGCAAAGCGGACATCGCGATCATCGAGCGCTGGCTCTTGACCGTTAGTGGTGTGAGCAGCAACATGATGATGATGGTCAATAGGGCGATGGCGATTGCGTAGTTCGGAATGACGCCATAGATCACGGCGAGCGCCCAGCCAATGGCGACGAACAGCGGGTGGAAGATCTTGCCGAGATCGGCAAAGAGCGCGTTCTCGGCGATCACCGCCGTCGCTCCTGCTCGATCCGCAACGGCACGAGATCAATCCCGCTCGGACCAAGGGGCCGGCAGCGGAGCAGCCGCCGGACGGCCAGGGCGGTCCCGTGGAGCGCGCCGTGGACATCGATCGCCTCGGCGGCGTAGACAGAGCAGGACGGGTAGAAGCGACAGGGCGAGGGGCGACCCGCGTGAAGCCCCTGGTAGATCCGGATCAGAGCAAGCAGGAGGCGGCGCGGCGCGAATCGCCCGGTCATCGCCGGGTCCCCTTCCTCGCGGCCGAACTCATGGCCGAGCCTACTGTCGACACAAGATCGGTGAAGCTGAGATCCCCGGCCACAGGATCGGCCGCCACCAGGTACGTCCCGGGAACCGGGGGATGAAGCCGAACCGCCTCGCGGAGGCGGCGGCGCAACCTGTTGCGGCGCACGGCCTTCCCGCAGCGGCGGCCAATTGCGTAGCCCACCTGGGGAATTCGGTCATCGGTGTCCGGCGGCAGCCAGCTCACCCGGAGCGGACCGACGACCGCTCGTCCCGCTGGCTTCCGCAGAGCGATGAAGGTGTCGCGACGGCTGATACGCCCGACGGGCGACCTGCTCACGAGGTCCTCAGACCGAGAGGCGGCGGCGACCCTTGAGGCGCCGAGCCCGGAGGACCGCCCTGCCCCCTCGGGTTGCCATCCGCGCGCGGAACCCGTGGGTCTTGGCTCGCTTACGGGTGTTCGGTTGATACGTTCGCTTCACGTCCGGTCGGCCTTTCGTGGTCCCCCGACGCCTCGCTGGCGTCGCCGGGGAGGGGGTTCGCTGGCCGGCGTGGGGTGGCGGGCCGGCAGCGAATCGTTCCACGCGATGCTAGCTGCGATTCGCGGATCGCCACTAGTCGCTGCCGCCGCAACGGTGTACGTTCGAACGACCAGGTGGCGACCTGTGTTCCACACCTGTGGACCACGCTGTGGACGGTTCCACCCGGAGGGGTGCGGAGGAGCAGGTGGAACAAAGCAATGGGCTGTGGACGCGGTGCACCGCGTCCCTTCGGGAACAGGTTTCGGAGGCGACGTGGCAGATGTGGCTCTCTGGCGTCGAGCCCATCGCCGTGCCCGATACCAGTCCCGAGGGCGTGCTCGTCCTCGGCGTGCCCAATTCCGCTGTTCGTGACCGGGTGGAGAGCCGGTTCGTCCCGCTGATCGAGGGGACCCTCGCCTCCATCGCCGGACAACACATGAAGGTCCGCCTCCAGGTCCTCAACGAGGTGCCCCCGCCCGTTCCCCCGCCATCCGTTGAGTCCAACGCAATGTTCGACGGCCGCGGCGATGACGGAACGGGCAGCCCGGCTCCGAGGGACGCCTCTTCGGTGAGCCTCGACCCGCGCTTTAGCTTTGACACCTTCGTCGCTGCGTCCTCCAACCGGTTGGCCCACGCGGCTGCCCAAGCGGTCGCGGAAACCCCTGGTCGTTCGTACAATCCGTTGTACATCTACGGTGACTCGGGACTTGGAAAGACCCACCTGTTGCACGCGATCGGCAACTACGTGAGGGAGAACTTCCCCAAGCGGACCGTTCTCTATGTCACCACCGAGACCTTCATGAACGACTTCGTCGACTCGCTGCGACTCTCCACCACGATTGCCTTCAAGCGCCGCTATCGGGAGTGCGACGTCCTGCTGATCGACGATGTCCAGTTCATGGGCAACAAGGAGGGGCTCCAAGAGGAGTTCTTCCACACCTACAACGATCTGAAGGGTGCCGGAAAACAGATCGTGCTCACATCGGACCGACCCCCGAAGTCCATCGAGACCCTGGAAGACCGCTTGCGGAGCCGGTTCCTCTCCGGACTCATCACCGAGATCGACCCACCAGACCTCGAGACCCGGCTTGCGATTCTCCGCTCGAAGGCGGAGGCCGACAAGGACGAGATTCCCTACGACGTCCTCGAGTTCATCGCCACCCACGTCACCAACAACATCCGAGAGCTCGAGGGTGCCCTCATCCGAGTCACCGCCTTCGCGAGCCTCAACCACGAACCGATCTCGCTCCCGCTCGCCGAACGGGTGCTCTATGACCTGGTCACCGCGGACGAACCCCGGCGAATCACGCCCCAGATGATCCTCGAGGCCACGGCCAACCGATACGGCTTTACCATCGACGCCATCTGCGGTCCGAGCCGGACCCGCCCGCTCGTCACCGCGCGACAGGTGGCGATGTATCTCGTACGAAACCTCACCGAGTACAGCTACCCGGCCATCGCTCGGGTCTTTGGTGGACGGGACCACACGACCGTCATCCACGCCGTGGAGAAGATCACCGGCCAGATGAAGGAGCGCCGACAGATCTACGAGCAGGTCACCGACCTCCTCCTTCAGATCAAGACCGGACCGTGAACCCCTGGGGACATGGACAACAACAACCTGTGGTTCGCGCGGCGCGCGCTGTGGAACGATCGGCGGTTTTCCGCAGGGGTGGATCACAACATCCACCGATCGATGTCGTCATGCCACCTGCATCCACCGGCAGCCGAATCCCAAATTCCGGGGTGACCTGGTAAGAGGGGCAGACATCCACAATCCCCAGCTGTTACTACCACTACTAAGAATTCAGACCTCCTCGAATCTAAAGAAGTTGTCGCATGATGAGCCACCGGGCCACGGAAAGGACACGAATCGGTGAAGTTCCGCTCTGAGCGTGATGCGTTGGTCGATGTGCTTTCAACCGTGGGACGTGCCGTCGGTGGCCGTGGCGTGTCCTCGGTCGTGCTCTCGGGTGTGCTCCTGGTCTGTGAGGGGAACCGGCTGACGGGAACCGGGACGGACCTGGACCTCACGATCCGAATGGAACAAGAGGTCATCGGCCTCGAGGACGGCTCGTGTGTCGTCCCGGCCCGCCTGGCCACCGAAATCGTGCGATCCCTCGAGGCCGGAGCCGTCACCTTTGATGCGGGGGAGGAGCGGGTCGAGATCTCGGCGGCGCGATCACGCTTTGGGCTGCGAACCTTCCCCGTGGTCGAATTCCCCACGGTTTCGACCTCCGAGGCGGGTGGTCATGTCGTCGGCCCAGCGCTCATCGATGGGCTGCGACAGGTGGTGCGCGCCGCTTCGACGGACGACGCTCGTCCGCTTCTTACCGGGGTCCTCATGACCGCCGAGGACAACGTGGTGCGGTTGGTTGCGACCGACTCCTACCGGCTCGCCCTTCGAGACCTGCGCGACACCAAGGCGATCCCCGACGCGCCCAAGGTGCTCGTCCCCGCCCGTGCGTTCGGTGAGCTCCAGCGCTTGCCGGGGCTTGGTGATAGCGATTCTTCGGGGATCGAGGTGACGATCGGGACGCACGAGATCACCTTCAAGGTCGGCGCCGTCGAGATCAGGACGCGGCTCTTGGACGGCTCGTACCCGGACTATCGCCAGCTCATCCCGAGTGAATACCCCAACCGGCTGCACGTCGGGAAGGAGTCGTTGCTCGGGGCGTTGCGCCGCGTCCGCCTGCTCGTTCGGGACAACACGACGCCGGTCCGGCTTTCGATGCGCCAGGGCGGAGTCGACCTTTCTGTGGTTTCCCAGGAGGTGGGAGAGGCGAGCGAAACCGTGGACGGGGATTTCACCGGGGAGGAACTCGTCATCGCGTTCAACCCGTCGTATCTGATCGACGGGGTCGAGGCCGTTGCCGATGACGAGGTCATCATCGAGAGCGCCGACCCGAGCCGACCCGCCACGGTCCGGGCGGCCGAGCGAGACGACTACCGATACCTGCTGATGCCGGTCCGGGTTTCGTAGTTTTCCCGGGTGACGGTGTCTCGGCCGGCCCCCGAGCGGGTGCCCGCTCGCGCCCTTGCCTTGAGGGAGGTGTCGATGCGTGACTTTCGGACCTTTCGCGAGGCGACGGTCCTTCCAGCGCCGGACGGCACGACGGCCCTGGTCGGACCCAATGGGAGCGGGAAGACGACCGTTCTTGAGGCGGTGGCCTTCTTGGGATCGCAACGCTCATTCCGAGGGGCGGCACGCGAGGCGATGATCCGGACCGGGGCGGACCGGGGATACGTGCGCGGTCAGCTCGATGACGATGGTCGCCCGGTGACGGTCGAGACGGAGCTAACCAGGGGAGGGACCGAGTCACGGGCCCAGGTGAACCGGCAACGCGCTCGACGGGCCGACCTTGCAGCGGCCGTTCCCGTGACCGTCTTTTCGCCCGACGACCTGACGTTGATCCAGGGCGGACCGGCGGGTCGCCGTGCGCTGCTCGATGACGCCCTCGCGAGCCTTGAGCGGAGGATGGCGAGCGCCATCGAGGACACCGAGCGGGCACTCCGCCAGCGCGGTGCATTGCTTCGTCAGGCCGGGGGCCGGAGCAGCCAGGAGATCGAGGCGACGCTTGAGGTGTGGGACGAAAGGCTTGCTTCCGCGGCGACTGCGCTCGTTGCAGGCCGCCGCCGGCTTGTCGCAGATCTCGCACCGCTCGCCGAGCGGGCCTACGGCGCCCTCGCCGGCGTCGCCGGGCCCGTCCCAGTCGAGCTCGCCTACCAGCAATCCTGGGACGGCTCGCTCCGAGAGGCCCTTGCACAACGGCGCCAGGACGACCTACGGCGTGGCGCAACGACCGTTGGTCCCCACCGTGACGACCTCTACGTCGAGCTCGCCGGTCGCGATGCCCGCTCCGGGGCGTCCCAGGGCGAGCAGCGATGCCTGGCGCTCGGATTGCGCCTCGGGATCCACGAACTACTGACCCGACGTCTGGGTCGCCCCCCGATCTTGCTCCTCGACGACGTGTTCTCGGAGCTTGACCCCGGCCGTAGCAGCGCCCTCGTTCGACTCCTGCCTCCGGGCCAGTCGCTGCTCACGACCGCGACGCCACTGCCCGAGGGCATGGAGGTGGCGGCGGTGCTCGATGTGGTCAAGTTGGCGCAATGACGCCGGCACGTGGTCATCGGGACCCGGACGGCCCTCGCCACGTGCGCGAGTCGCTCGACGAGGTCGTCCACGACCTCGCGCCACAGGGTGCTCGGGAATTCGGGGCGCTCTTCGGCCGTTGGGAGGAGATCGTGGGGCCCGCCCTCGCCGCGCACGTGCGGCCGGTACGGGTCGACGACGAGACCCTCGTCGTTGCGGCGGACCACCCAGCATGGGCGACCCAGGTCCGCTCTCTCGGAAGCACGCTCCTGGCCCAGATCGCCGACGCGGCCGGTCGCGCGCCGGCGCGCCTCGCGGTGGTTGTCAGGCGCGCGTGAGCGGAGCGCCCAGCTCCGGTGTCGGCCCCCAAAACCTGCGCCTGACGTGGGGTTCTGTGGTGGCCGAGGGCGCCGGGAAAGGGTGTCTTGAGGCACCAGAGTCGGCGCGCGATCGGGTAGAATCGGAGGCGTCAACGAACGGGGAAACGAGCCCGTTCGCGGTGTCCGGAATGTGCGACCGATCTCGGCAGGCGAGATCGGCCGCGCCCCTAGGTCGGAGTGTGGAGAGCGGGATTGCCTACGCGCGGTAGCGGGACGTACGACGCAAGTGCAATCACCGTTCTCGAGGGCCTGGAACCAGTCCGACTCCGGCCGGGGATGTACATCGGCTCGACCGGCCCGAGCGGACTCCATCACCTGGTGTGGGAGGTGGTCGACAACTCGGTCGACGAAGCCATGGCGGGCTTCTGCTCCCGGATCGACGTCACTCTGCTCGCCGACGGCGGGTGCCGGGTGTCCGATGACGGCCGAGGCATCCCGGTGGACCCCCACGCGAGTGATCCGCGGCGGAGCGCGGCCGAAATCGTGCTCACCACGCTGCACGCCGGTGGCAAGTTCGGCGGCGAGGGCTACAAGGTTTCGGGCGGGCTCCACGGCGTCGGCGTCTCGGTGGTCAACGCTCTCTCGACACGGCTCAAGCTCGAAATCGATCGGGACGGGAAGCATCACGTTCTCGAGTTCAAAGACGGTGGGGCGCCGATCGGAAAATTGAAGGTGGCCGGACCGGCACCACGCGGCCGGACCGGCACCACGGTCACCTTCTGGCCGGATCCGTCGGTCTTCGAGGAAGTCGAGTTCCGAGCGACCACGGTGCTCGAGAGGCTGCAGATCATGGCCTTCTTGAACAAGGGCCTCGAGATCCGCTTCAGCGACGAACGGGATCCCGAGGGGCAGAAGACGACCTTCAAGTACAACGGCGGGATCGTCGACTTCGTGAAGCACCTCAACGCAGCGCGCGAATCGCTCTTCCGCAAGGTTGCCTCCTACGAGCAATCCGAGAACGCCATGGAGGTCGAGGTCGCTCTGCAGTGGAACACGGGCTTCCACGAGAGCATCTTCTCGTTCGCCAACGGCATCTCGACCACCGAGGGCGGAATGCACGAGGAGGGCTTCAAGAAGGCGCTCACGAACGTCGTCAACCGGTACGCGCGTAGCAAGAACACGCTGAAGGAGAAGGATGACAACCTCCTCGGGGAGGACATCCGCGAGGGCCTTACCGCGATCATCTCCGTTCGCCTGACCGATCCGCAGTTCGAGGGCCAGACCAAGGCGAAGCTCGGGAACGTCCCGATGCGTTCGTTGGTGGAACGAGCGACGAATGAGAAGCTCGCCGAGTGGTTCGAAGAGAACCCGCGCGAGGCAAACCAGGCCGTGCAGAAGGCGCTCCTCGCCGCCCGGGCCCGCGTCGCGGCCCGCCAGGCGCGGGATCTCACTCGGCGCAAGTCGGCGCTTGACGGTGCCGGACTGCCTGGCAAGCTTGCCGACTGCTCGTCGAGGGATCCTCGCGAGTGCGAGCTCTTCATTGTCGAGGGCAACTCGGCCGGGGGTTCGGCGAAGGACGCGAGAGACCCGCGAACACAGGCGGTGCTGCCGATCCGCGGCAAGATCCTGAACGTCGAGCGCGCCCGGATCGACAAGATGCTGAAGAACGAACAGGTCCAAGCGCTGATCGCGGCGGTTGGTGCCGGCGTCGCCGAGGACTTCGACGTCTCCAAGATCCGCTACCACAAGGTGATCCTGTTGGCCGACGCGGACGTTGACGGGTCTCACATTCGGACCCTTTTGCTCACGTTCTTCTTCCGGCAGATGCGGGCGCTGGTAGAGGGGGGCTTTGTCTACGTCGCCCAACCTCCGCTCTACTCGACCCTCGTCGGGAGGGAGAAGATCTATCTGCGCGATGACGCCGCAAAGGACGCATTTCTCGCCGACAACCCGAACCACAAGGCGGACTTCCAACGCCTGAAGGGTCTCGGTGAGATGGACTTCGACGAGCTCAAGGAAACCACCATCGACCCGACGAAGCGGTCCCTCCTGCAGATCAACGTCGAGCAGGCAGCGCTGGCCGATGAAGTGTGCGCCATCTTGATGGGCGATGACGTAGAGCAGCGACGACACTTCATCCAGACGAACGCGAAGGACGCGCGCTTCCTCGACATCTGAGGTCTCGCATCATGCCGCCCCGCAAGTCCAACTCCAGAGCGACCAAGGCCCCGTCAAAGAGCGCCTCGAACGGCCAGAGTGCCAACGGGCACAGCGACGCCGAGTCGACGGTCCTCGGCTTCATCGAGCCCATCGAGATCCAAGAGGAGATGGAGCGTTCGTTCATCGAATACTCCATGTCGGTCATCGTCTCGAGGGCGCTGCCCGACGTCCGTGACGGGTTGAAGCCCGTTCACCGCCGCATCCTCTACACGATGTTCGACCAGGGACTGCGACCCGATCGTCCGCACGTCAAGTGCGCCGAGGTCGTCGGCCGGGTCATGGGCACGTATCACCCCCATGGTGACCTCGCCATCTACGACGCGCTGGTCCGCATGGTGCAGGACTTCAGCATGCGTCTGCCGCTCATCGACGGCCATGGCAACTTTGGCGGTACCGGACCCGACGAGGGCCCCGCGGCCATGCGCTACACCGAGTGCCGCCTCGACCAGCTCTCGCTCGAGCTCATGGCGGGCATCGACGAGGAGACCGTCGCTTTCGTCCCCAACTATTCGAACTCGGCCGAAGAGCCGGTCGTGCTGCCCTCGAGGTTCCTGAACCTCCTCGTCAACGGTTCGACGGGCATCGCGGTCGGCATGGCCACGAACATCCCGCCGCACAACCTCGGTGAGGTGATCGACGCGACGATGCACATCATCGATCACCCCGACGCCACCGCCGACGATTTGATGCAGTACGTGAAGGGCCCGGACTTTCCAACGGGGGCCCTCATCCTTGGTCGTCAGGGGATCATCGATGCGTACCGGACTGGACGTGGCTCGATCCGGATGCGCGCGGTGGCCGAGGTCGAGGAGAACCGCGGCGTCACGAGCATCGTGGTGACCGAGATGCCCTATCAGACCTCGGTCGAGGTGGTTGAGCAGAAGATCCACGACCTTGTCCGATCGGGAGACCTCGACGGGATCGCCGAGGTGCAGAACGACTCGGCAGCGCGCAAGCCGCGGCTGGTGATCAAGCTCAAGCGGGACGCGAACGCGAACGTCGTGCTCAACAAGCTCTACAAGCACACGCCGCTCCAGACCACCTTCGGCGTGAACGCCCTTGCCCTGGTCGACGGCGTTCCGCGGACCCTCAACCTGGCTCAGATGCTCGGGCACTACGTCGCCCACCAGATCGAGGTCATCACCCGGCGCTCCGAGTACCAGCTGCGAAAGGCGCGAGACCGAGCTCACATCGTCGAGGGCCTCCTCAAGGCGATCGACATGCTCGACGCGGTCATCGCCACGATCCGTGCCTCGGCGGACCGTGCCGAGGCGCGGGGTTCGCTCATGGCCGCGCCCTTCTCCTTCACCGAGGACCAGGCGAACCACATCTTGGACATGCAGCTCGGGCGTCTCACGCGTCTCGGTCGCACCGAGCTCGAAGAGGAAATGGCCAAACTCCGCCAAACCATCGCCGAGCTTGAGGCCATTCTCTCGGACGACGCGAAGCTGCGGGGCGTGATCAAGACCGAGATGGGCGAGATCCGGGAGCGTTTCGCAGACGAGCGCCGCAGCGTCATCACCCATGATCCAGGTGAGCTCGCGATCGAGGATCTGGTGGATGACCAAGAGATCGTCGTCACCATGACCGCGGCCGGATACATCAAGGCGGTGCCGGCGACCGCATTCCGAACTCAGGGCCGCGGTGGCCGCGGGGTCCAAGGCGCGAGGTTGAAGGAGGAGGATCTCGTCACTCACGTCGTGCACACGACATCGCACGCGTACCTCCTGCTCTTCTCGGAACGGGGTCGCGTCTACCGACTGCGTGGGCACGAGATCCCGACCAAGGAGCGCACCGCTCGCGGCACGGCCCTCGTGAACCTGCTACCGCTCGAGACGGGCGAGACCATCCGAGCCATCGTCCAGACGCGCGACTTTCCAGCCGACCATTACCTGATGTTCGCGACCGCGCAGGGGCAGGTGAAGAAGACGGCGTTCAGCGAGTACGACAAATCTCGCCGCGAGGGGTTCATCGCGATCAGCCTGCGCCCCGGCGACAGTCTCGTGCGGGTGATCGAGACCAGTGGCAGTGACGACATCTTCGTGGTGACCCGGCAGGGGATGACCATCCGTTTCGCCGAGGGCGACGTTCGCCCCATGGGCCGCGACGCGGCGGGCGTCCGCGGCATCCGGCTGCGGGAGGGTGACGGAGTGGTCTCCTGTGACGTCGCACGCGACGACGTGGACATCTTGATGGTCACCGATGCCGGATATGGCAAGAGGACGAAGCTCGACCGGTTCAATGCGCAGGCACGGGGCGGCCAGGGGGTCCGCGGCATCCGGCTCACCGCGAGGCGGGGTTCGGTGGTCGCCGCCTTCATGGTCCCCTACGAGGGCGACATCCTGCTCGTCTCCTCGGGTGGCGTGACGATTCGCACGTCGGTGCGCGAGATCGCCTCCCAGGGTCGAGACGCCACGGGCGTGCGGGTGATGAACCTCGACGACGGCCAGGCGGTGGCGGCCGTGGCACCGGTGCTCGCCGAGCAGGATTGATCCCCGGGCGCCGGGCTATTTGGTGGTGAAGGTCATCGTGAAGGGGGCGCCGGGCGGCACGTAGGTGCCGATGACCGTGTGCCCCACCTGGATCGCCATGCGTGCTGCGGTCGATCCGATCTCGACGACGAGCTGGTGGTTCGCCTGGAGGGCCTGGAACTGTCCCGCCTTCACGATGCCCTCGAACTCCGGCTTGGTGCTGAGCGGACCGGTGGCCTTCACCCAGGTGTCACCCCCCGACGCGCTCACCTTGACGGTGAAGAGGGGTGCGGTGACCGAAAAGGTCGCCTGCGAGCCGTTCGCCGAGACGAGCGTCATCGCCGGCTTTGCCGGCGCGGTGGTGTGCGTCGTTGCGTGCGTCGTCGGCGTGTGCGTCGCGCCCGCAGACGATGCGCCGACCCCCGAGCTCGTGTAGGGGATGTGGAGGTCCGCAAGCCACTGCGGCCGGACCCTGTTGATCACGAGCCACGCCACGCCCACCGCGATGAGGATCGTGATCACGACCGCGAGCCCACGGATGAACGAGACGAGCAGGCTCTCGTTCCCACGGCGCACGACGGGTGTCCGTCCCGTGTCGGCCATCACGATCGGCACCGGCGCAGTCGTCGCATGCCGACCTTCTGTGACCTTGGGCAGCCCGAGCGCGGACGTCGGAATGCTCGCGGTTTCGGGCATCGAGATGGGGATCGCCCGCGTCGAGAGGTCGTTGGCGGAGGGCGCGGCCGGCGGGGGGGCGGGGGTCGCGATCACGCCGGAGCTCGCCGGGCGCCCGTTCGGGGCGGCCATCGCGTGGCTCGGGGCGGTCGGCCAGTGCTCGACGAGCGTCATCACGAACTGGTCGGCCGGGAGGTTGAGGAAGTTTGCGTACCGGCTGAGGGCCTTCAAGATGGCCACGCGGTCGGGTAGGCGGTCGACCGTCCCCGACTCGAGATCGTGGAGCAGATCGAGCGGGATCGATGTCTGCTGGCTGACCGCGAAGAGCTCCAGGCCACGGGCGGCCCGGGCCTGGCGGAGCAC
>DAHUZM010000190.1 GCA_027306525.1 Acidimicrobiaceae bacterium | reverse complement strand
CAGAGTCGCCGTGGCAAGAGGAGCAGTTCCCGGACGAGGATCATGCCCTTGCCGAGCTGTCGGCAATCGAGGAGGCCGACGAGCTCTGCCGGCGCCTGCTCGAGTCGGCCTGGGGATGGGGGCACAGCTCCCGTTGCGCAGAGGCGGTCGACCTGCTCGCCGCCGTGCGCGGGACGGGCACCCTTCCCGATGCCTTCCTCACCATGCTGGTCTGCACCTGCGATCGCTGGGCTCGGGTCACGGGCAAGCTGATCGGTGCCGTCGAAGCATCAGGGGTGCTCACCAGTGCCGATCTCGACGAGCTGGCCGAGTCGTTCCTCGGCGAGGAGGTGGTGATCGAGTACCCCTTCCTCTGGGTATGCCCTCGAGGGCTGGACCTCGGCTCTTCCGACCAGGCGGCTGGCTTCGTCGTCGACGAGGACACGATGGCCCAGACCCGACGTCGCCCCGAGCCACCGCTGCGCCGCTGGGCGGCCGCCCGGGCGCTTCGGAGCGACCCCGGGAGACTCGACGACCTGCTGACCTCCGTCAGCTCCCTTTCGCCGCGTCACCGCGAGGCGGCGCTCCACGGCCTGCTCGACGCCGCGGATGCCCTGGAGGAAGCCGACCGCCGCCGACTGGTGCGGCGCGGGCTGCGCTGCGGCGTCGGTAGCGTGCGCAGATCCGCGCTCGATCGGCTCTACGAGCTCGACGGAGCCGACGCGGCGCTCCGGCGTGCGCGGGCCGACGCCAATCGGGCCGTGCGGGCCTGGCGTCCGGCCACTCCCTCCGCAACCGGCCGAGATGCAGGCTCCGGACACGCCGGGGGCGTCGCCGCACCGGAGTCGGGTGGAGCCGGCAGGGCCGTGGGGTCACGGCCATGACCGAGGCGCCCGGAACCCCGAAGCCGAACGACGACCTTTCGAGCCTCCGGGTGCCAAAGGCGCTGCGGGGCGACGTCGCCGAGATCGCGGCCCTGATCGACAAGGAGTGCGCCGAGCACCTCGACGACGAGTACGGTGCGCTGTGCCTTCGCCTGCTCGCCAAGCTGGCTCGCAAGCGACCGTCTCCACTGGTACGCGGCGAGCGGCGCGTCTGGGCAGCGGCTGTCCTCTACACCGTGGGCAGCATCAACTTCCTGTTCGATCCGAGCCAGGAACCGCACCTGCGCGCCGACGAGTTGGCCGCGCTGACCGGGGTGGCGAAGTCGACCATGGCCGACAAAGCCGCCCTGATCCGCCGGACCTTGCGGCTCGGCCCGGTCGAGCCCGAGCTGTGCCGCCGAGACCTCCTCGCCCGCCACCCCTACGCTTGGTTGGTCGAGATCGACGGGTTCATCGTGGACGTGCGCGCCCTGCCCCAGTCGCTCCAGGACGACGCACGACGCCGGGGTCTCGTGCCGCCCTGGCCGGGCCCGGCCTCGCCACGCTGAGCCCGGGCGCACCGCACACATCTCGCACCGCTCGCCGAGCAGCGAAGAGCCCCCAGTCCTGGCCGACGCGGCGGCAGCGCCCGGTGCCGTTGGCACGACCACGAGAACGATCGCGGCCCGGGTCAACCCGGCGTTCGGCCTCGATGACGTCGTCGGCGCGCTCAGCCTCGACAGCGGACCTCGAGCCGGCGGAGAGGTAGGGCAACTCCCGATCATCGTGGGACCGATCCCGACGAAGTCTACGGTCCGGTCTTTGAACCCCAACGGGCCTTTGCCCGCTCCAGGAACGGCGGCTCCTCGCTCGGTCCAGCTCCCTTGACGACGCCTTCGAAGCCCGGCATGAACCCAGTCTTGCGGTGATGCACCTCGCGTACCCCGTGCACCACGCTCTCCCACTGCGCGCCCAGACCCGCCTTCTCGTAGAACCGCTTGGCCCGTTCGAAGTTCCCAAGTGCGGCACCGTAGTACTTGCTCTTCTTCGCGTTGACGACGCGCATTCCCATCGCTCGCCAGAGTCGAGCAGCTTCTCCAAAGTGGGCCTTCTCGAGCCTTCGCGCAGCGGGTTCCAACGCGTAGTGGCTCACGGCCTCGAGCTCCTCATCGGTACTTCCCTTCACCAGCTCTGAAAGGCGTTCTGTCTCCCTGGTCTCGACGAAAAGGCCGATCAAGGAATAGAGGTCTGCTCCTGCGGCTGCCTCCAACGCCTTGGCGTGCCAGGACGCACGGTCTTGCTTGGGGGCGAATTTCATCACGTCGTCGTAGGTGTATTTGCTCGGATGCTCGCGGAACTCGGCCCAGGCAGACGCGAGGGCCTCCTCTTCACGGCCGAGCTTGCGCAGCAGCTCGCGTCTCAGGTTCTGGAGCTCGTAGTCGGCGGACGATCCCCGAGGGTCCTTCGCCGCGATCTCGAGTCCTCGCTCGATCCACGAAAGGGCCTCTTCCGGCTTGCGCTTCGCGATGAGCATTCTCGCGACGGCAAGGCAGTCCTTCACGCTCAGGCCCGTCTGCTGCGCGAGCGCGACGTAGGCCGCAACGTCCTTCTGCCCGACGTGCAGCGCCCGCAGCACCTCGGCCCAGCGTCGCTGCTTGTAGCCGGTGCTGCGTCCATCCGGCCTGTCCGCCGGCCCGTCCGGAGCAGCCAACCGCTCGCTGACTTGGGCAACGAGGGCGGCCAACCCCGCCTTGTCGAGCACTGACGCCACCTTGGTCTCCAGGCCGTAGCAGAAGCCGTAGGGGTCGTCGTCCATCCACCCAAGGAGACGAGCGGCCGTCTCCTCTGGGGCCGCACCGGCTGCCTGGCAGGCCTTCACCCACCCGCAGAACAGATCCTCGACGAAGATGCCGAACGCGCCGCTCGAATCGTCGAGCTCCTCCACCTTCTCGTAGCAGCCGGCAAGAAACGCCTCGTAGAGCGCGACTGCCCGATCAGGTGCGCTCTCGAGGAGCGGTGCGATTTCGCGCTCGACCTCCTCCAGGTCGCTCACGAAGGAGAAGCATGAGCGGTCGCCGACGAAGCGACCCGGGTCGAGCGCTGCCTCGATCTCCCGTTCGAGCGGGTCGCGCGACCCGCGGGCGACCTTCTTGGTCACCGTCGGCCCCGTGAAGCACCCCGGGCGCTCTTTGCCTTCGGTCGCGCCTCGTCGCCCGGCTCCGCACGGAAGCCGGAGTCGTCGCCCAGGTGGAAGTAAATGTGACCGCGCAGCGAGCCGTCGTCTTCCCGCACCGCCCAGCCACGGCCGCTTGCATGGTCGCAGTCGTCGTGGCCCTCCCATGAGAACTCGACACCGGGGCGCCCGTCGCGAGAAGCCTCCCGCCAGTCGACGCCGCCCTCGACAGCGATAAAGCCAAAACTGCCCGTGTGGTCTCGGTCGAGCTCGATGAAGCCAGGCCCGACCAAGTCGACGTCTTCTTGCGCCCAGAGCTCCATCTCGACGATCCGCCACCTGCCCACGAGGCTCATCGTTGTTCTCCCCGCGAGTTGCCTGGACCGTCGATGAGTCCGGCGCGCTCCAGGCGTTGCAGGAGGCTCTGCTTCTTCGAGTGCTGCTGGCGCAACTCGACGAGGCGCCGATCGAACGCCTCCGGGCACCGCTCGCGCTCGCTGACCGCCCGCAAGTCCCCGAGAAGCTCGACGGCTTCGTCGTACCGAGCAGGCTGGCGCGTGCCGATGGCGGCGTACACCTGCTCCCAGGCTTGGTCCTGGCGCGGCGCCAGGGAAGCCAGGTCCCGCTCGCGAGCAGCTGCTTGGGCGTGTTCTCGCCGGGCCTGCTCCTGCGCCTGGTGCTGCGCAGCAAGGCGCGCTCGATGCTCGCGGTGCCTGCGCGCCGCGTCCTGCAGTTCGGCCGCCGTACGGCCTCCCGTCTCGTCCCCCGAGCCATCGCGTTCGCCGCGGAACCGGCGCGCCAGCTCCATGCCGAGGTGCGGGTCGCCGCTGGCAAGACGAGCGAGCAACGCATCCTTCTCTTCTGCGGGCAGGCGGGTCAGCTCGGCGGCGGAGGGCTCGATCCGGTCCGGCGGTTTGCTCGCCTCGGCCGCCGCCGACAGCAGGTCCTCGTCGAGGCGCAGGAACTCGACGAAGCTCTGCAGCGCCGGGCTCAAGGTCGCGAGACCCGGCGGGACGGCTGGCTCCAGCTCGTTCTCCCCCAACTCGCCTGCATCCAGAGAGAGCAGCCACGCCAGGTACAAGAGCCTCCGGTCACCACCGGCGAGCTCGGAGCGCACCGGAAGGATCGAGCTGAGCGAGTCCTCGGCACCTTCCTCCCAGTACTCATCCTCCTTCTCGCTCGTGAGCTCGATGATCACCTGGTCCCCCGCCAACCACGCGCACGCCGAGTCAGATGCGCAGTAACGGGATGCAGCCGCGAGGCCCAGCAGCGCCGTCGGCAGCCGGAACATGAGCTGGCGGGTCCCCCAGTTGGCGTGGTACAAGAACGCGTCGAAGTACCCGGACATCAATAGCCGAGGATCGCCCTTGAAGTCGCCCCAGTGGTAGGTGTTGACAAGGCGCGTCGAGGTGATCTGTGCCCGGGTGGACAGCGCCCGCAGATCTCGTTGCTGGCGGGCGTCGAGTGGCCGATCGATGGCGAGGAACTCGTAGTACTGGTACTCGCTTACCGCGCGACGACCTCCTTTTTCGAGTGGCTCCTCGTGACCATAGACGCCGTCAGCGCGGTGCCGAAAAGTTCGGTGTTCGGCTGACAACGGCCCGCCGGAGCCAGCTGCCGGCTCACGACCACAATCCGGCGCTCGGGTCCCAGGACATTTCCTTCACGGCGCCCGTCATGGCAGGGTCAGCGAACGTGACGACGGCCGAGACCACCTCGGCGAATTGATCAGGAAGACGGTCCTCCAGCTGCTGCCTTCTCCTCCATGCCGCCCAGCGCGCCTGTCCGATCTCCCCGTAGCCGTCGAGGACCCGGACGAGAGGGACCAGCTCGACCCGCCGGTGGCGGGCCACCTGGCGAAGCGAGCCGGCGAGATCCGCTGCGGCCAGCGCATGACGGCGGCTCAGAAGGTAGATGTCGGCGAAGTCCCTCCAGCGGGTGTTGACGGTCCCACGTGCGACGGCGGTCACGATCTTCTCCGCGTGCACCATCACGAGCGGATACCCTCGTACGACGAGCTCACCGCCAAGCAGGCGTGGAAGGGGCAGCTCCTGGGGTGCAGGAACGATCGGGTCACCCACGTTGACGTCGACGTGGAAGTGCGGGCGAGCAGTCGCCAGCTCGGCGTTCATCGTGACTCGAACGCCGCTGTAGGCGTCCTCGTCTCGGATCACGGCTGCAGCGGCGCCGTCCACGTCGAACACCACGCCGTCGTCGAGGCGAAGGGACGCGACTTCGCAGATGACCGCTCGGACGCTTTCCGCATCGTTGTCGAGCACTTGGGCGTGCAGGTCGATGTCGCGGGTCGGGCGGCGTTCGCCGAAGGCAGCCAGGAGCACCCCGCCTTTCAAGACGAGCTGGTCAGCGAACCGGGACTCGGCCAGGCGAGCGAGGAACGACTCGAGGACGTAGAGCTGCAAGAGCTCGTCGACCGGGCGGTGATCGCCACGGGCCTTGGCCCCCAGGTCGAGGTAGGCCCGACCCGCTGGGGTGGCTCGGGAGGGAGCGGTCACAGGAGGACTTCCAGCGCCTGGCGCAAAGCGGGCTCGGCGTGGGGGAACTCCCGGGCGAGCTCGATTAGCTGGGCGGGACTTCGGCCTGGGCGGCCAAGCCAGCGCCGCAGCGCTTCCCAGGCGACCTCGCTGCCTTCGAGGTGGCGCAGGCGGACGACGTCGATGAGAGACCGCTCGGCCGAGTACAGACCTAGAGGGCGCCTGGCCCCGACCTCGAGCTCGTTTCGTCCCAGGTCGAAGGTGCGGGGGTCGAACTGGTGGATGCGGGTCGGCGCCTTCAGGGACGGCCGAGTGCTCCCCCGAGGGATGGCGATGTCGATGGCGGCGGGGATGGCGTCGATCAGGCCGTGGCGGGCGAGCGCGGTCTCCAGGCACAGCGTGGCGTGCGGGACCCGCTCGGCGATCTCGACCAGGTCGAAGTCGGCGGGCGGGGCATCGGTCCAGCGGTAGACCCCGCCGCCGAGCGCGAGGATCTCCCCGCTGTCGCGCAGGGCGTACAGCCACCTGTCGCCGACGCCGGCCTGCTTGGCCTCCCCGTAGGTGAAGGTGTCCCCCAGCTGGTCTCGGAGATCCGGGACTCCTGCCGTCCTCACGGGAGGAAATCATACCCACATTCCGGCTATGTGAGTAGGCTTTCCTTCGCCGGCCCAACCGGAGCCGGTCCTCACACCCCAGCTCCAGCTGCCGGCTCAGCCGGACCACCCGTCGGAGGACTGGCCCGGCTCCTGCCGGGGGCGCGACACAGATGGGAGACGCTGTCCCGTGGTCCGGGGTGGCGCCTCGCGTTGACGGTCCTCCCGTTCTCGTCGGCGCTCTGCTCGGCGAATATCGGGATGATGTTGGCGTCGAGGTAGTCGATGGTGTCCTTCGCGATGGTGGCCGGAGTTCGAGGTCGCCGGCGAGGAATGGAAAGAGACGCCCGGTCTCGACGGCCTCCCACCGGATCGACACGGCGACGCCGTCCCCGCGAGATTGCCATTCTCCGAGTGCGATGCTGACCTCGCGGTCAAGCTGTTCGGAGACCCGCGTCGGTCCGATCCGCACCAGCAGCGTGGCGGCGTCTTATTGCGCCTCGTTGGCGAGCGGTGCGAGCCATCGCCCGTCGTCGTCGAAGTCCGTCTTTACAGCTCGAGCGGGCGGGCGAAGTCGCAGAGGAGCACCGACTGCGGGCGGCGCTGGCCGGGAGGGGTTGCCGCTGTCAAGGGCTGCGGTGCTCGGGCGCCGCCCTCGTGCTCGTCACGATACCGACGCTACGAGTTCCTGGTAGTCACGGGGTAAGGCCGAACGGCCTGGTGCCGGTGGCTGGCCGGCGAGACCGATTGAGGTCGCTGCTGGTCACCCTCGGCTCGGCACGGAGGCGGGTCCTGGTGGGTGGCGCGGGAGGGTCGCTCGGACGAGGGCCCCTTTCCCGGGCGCGCTTTGCACCTCGAGGTGGCCGCCGAGCAGGCTCGCCCGCTCGGCCATGCCCAACAGGCCGAGGTGGCCCGAGGAGAGCTCGTCCGCGTTGTCGGGGGCGAAGCCTCGGCCGTCATCGGTGACGGCGAGCACCAGGCCGTGGGGCTCGAACCCGACGCCGACGTGCACCTGGCGCGCGTCGGCGTGGCGGACGATGTTGTGCACCGCTTCTTGGACGATCCGGAAGGCGGCGAGCTCGACGTCGTGGGAGAGGCGCTCCTCTGGGCCGGTCACCTCCAAGTCGGTGCTGAGGCTCGTCTGTTCGTCTACCTCGGCGAGGAAGCTCGACAGGGCGGCGAGGAGCCCGAGCTGGTCGAGGGTCGGCGGGCGCAGGTCGCGGGCGACGCTTCGCAGGCGTACCGCCGCGGCGAGGGCTCGGGCGCGCGCTTCGCCGAGGCCGGGGGCGCCGGTCGTCACTTCGAGTGCCTCGAGGCGGCGCGCCAGGTGCAAGAAGAGTTGCAGCGGCTCGTCGTGCAGTTCGCGGGCGAGTTGCCGCCGCTGGTCCTCCTCGGCAGCGACGACGAGGGCCGCGTAGCGCGTCGCCCGTCTTCCCTCGATGCGCTCGTCGGTGACGTCCTCCAAGACGAGCTGGACGGCAGCGAGGGGGTCGCCGGCTGGCAGCGCCACCACGCCGACGCGGTAGTCGCGGCCGTCGCCGAGGGTGACCACCCGGCCGGGCGGTGCCTGGAGGGAGCCGTTGCCGTCGAGGGGTCCCGCCGGCGGGGCGCCGACCGCCTTGTCCCCAAAGAGGGCCCGCGCGGCGGGGTTAGCGCCGGTCACGACCCCGTTGGTGTCCAGGACGAGGGTGGGGGCGCGGTTGGTCTCGAAGAGCTGGCGGTAGCCGGTCTCGGCACGCAGGCGCTCGGCTGTCGCCTCCTCGATGCGGGCATGGGCCAGACGTTCGGCCTCGATCTGCTGGCCGAAGACGAACGCGACGGCGTCGACGAGAGCGAGGTTGATCACGTCGGAAGGCGCGTGGCCCTCGTTGAGGGGCAGGAGCAGGTCGGGGAGCCACAAGAGCGTCGCCCACAGCCCCGTCGCGGCCGAGCCAGCCAGCCCGAAACGCAGGGCGGCGTAGCCGACCGGCACGATGAGCAAGGCGACGGGGATGCCGCCGGGGAAGGCCCCGGTCTCGATCGAGGTGTGGAAGTCGACGAGGAGGTGGAGCCCGGCGAGGACGACCACCATCGCCTGGATGACCCAGAAACGCCACTCGCCGATCGGGGGGTGCGCCGCCCGGCGCAGCACGGTGGCGAACGCAACGTTACGGGCGGGCCTCGCCATGGCTCTCGGGCTCGATGAGACGACGGGAGTGCGCGTAGGCGACCGCCTCGGTGCGCGAGGCGACACCGAGCTTGGCGAGCACACTCGAGACGTGGCTCTCGACCGTGCGCAGCCCCAAGGCGAGCTCGGCGGCGATCTCCTTGTTCGACCGGCCCCGGGCGAGCAGGCCGAGCACGTCGTTCTCCCGAGCGGTGAGCGCAGCAGCCGACGGGCTTTCGGGGGCGCTGCGGTGCCTGCGCCCGAGGCGGGCGGAGACACCGGCGTCCAAGACGACGACGCCGTCGGCGACGGCGCGCACGGCGTCGAGAAGCTCGCGAGCGGACGCCGTCTTGATCAGGTAGCCACCCACGCCCACTTCGAGCGCCTCGCTGACATAGGCGTGGTCGTCGTAGGCGCTCACGACGAGCACCCGATAGCGAAGGCCGCGCCCGGCCACCTGGCGGGCGAGCTCGAGGCCGCTCATGCCCGGCAAGTTGACGTCGACCAGGGCGACGTCGGGGTCGAGCGCGTCGAGGAGGGTCAGCGCCTCCTCTCCGCTGCCGGCTTGGCCGACCACTTGAAGGTCGGCTTCTTGCTCTAAGAGCTGCACGGTCCCTTCGCGCACCAGCGCGTGATCGTCCACGATGGCCACCCGGATCGGGGCTCCTCGCCCGGGTCCGCTTCCCGGCGCGCCGCCTGGTCGGGAGCTTCGTGATTCTGGGTTCTCGCTGGTCGGCGGGTGCACGGCTCCAGTCTGTGCCCGACCCGGGCCCGGCCGCCACCGTGGAGTCCCCCCGACCGTTCCCGGGATCCCACGGAGGGCACCCGTAGGATCCCGGCCCGCGGGCCCGGGTTCTCCGGGTTCCTCCACGGCGGCGGTCGGCCGAGAATGGACCCATGGTCGAGGCGTTGCGGGTCCTGCTCGCGGCCGTGGTCGTGGTGTCGTTGTGCGTCATCGCCGCCTATGTGATTGGCTTCGCGGTCCTCTCCGTGGTCACCGTGTGCCGACGAGGCCGACCCGATCCGCTCCGCGAAGACCTCGACCGGGCACTCGAGGAGATCCTCGGTCAAAGCGGCAGGCCCGAGCCGACCGTGCCGCGACCAGCGCGAAGTCGTGGGGGGCGGCGGCGGTGAGCAAGAGAGGGCCGTCGAGTGTCCGGCTCGCGATCGTCGGTTTCGCTGCGCTGGTGGTGGTGCTGGCCGGTCTTGGGATCTCGGTTGCCGTGGTCGCCGGGGTGGCCGATGGGGTGCACGCCGCGGCCAGCCGGCTGACCTCGGCCCCCGTCACCGTCCCGGCTCGGAGGGGCACCGTGACCGAGCAGATGGAGATCCTGACCGGCGAGGTGCAGCGCGAGCGCCACATCGTCACCTCCTACGGGCAGGGCTTCGGCCCGATGTACACGAACGCCGATTGGAGCGTCCGTGCTGGTGACACCGTGGTGGTGCGGATCACAAGCTACGACGACGGAGCCGCCCCTCTTACCGGTGCCCAGATGATGTTCGACCGCGTCGCGGGCACCATCGGTGGCACGGAGACCGTCGACGGCACGGCGGTGCGGTCCGTGGCCAACGACGAGGTCGCTCACACCTTCACCGTCGTCGGGCTCAGGCTCAACCTGCCGATCCCCGCCGCGCCGACCGGGGGCAGCGTCACCGTCGTGGCCCGCTTCGTCGCTCGAAGAGCGGGGACATTTGTGTGGCAGTGCTACGCGCCGTGCGGGTCGGGGCCGAACCTGATGGGCGGTCCGATGGCGACGATGGAGTGGATGGAGGGCAAGGTACAGGTGCTGCGGTGAGCCGGGTGCTTCCAATGAACGAGCCTTCGTCGGCGCGGGGCCTGCCAGAACCAGTGCCGGCCTTAACGGAGGCGGGCTGTGAGGCGCAGCAGCCTGGCAGTGAACCGATGACCGGAGGCGAGCGGGTGCGCATCGGCCGCCGACGCTTCCTGGGCGGTGCGCTGGCCGGTGGCGCCGGGGTGGTCGCCCTCGGCGTCCTCGGTGAGCGGCTGGCGGGCGGCGCCCAGGCCGCGATTGCCGCCGCCTCCCAGGCCCCGGCCACCCACCAGTGGGCGATGGTGATCGACCTTCAATACTGCAACGGCTGCAAGCTGTGCACCACGGCTTGTGAGACCGCCCACTACCTGCACGCCGACCAGACCTGGATCGACGTGTTCAAGATGACCAACGCGACCGGCGAGTCCTACTTCATGCCGCGTCCGTGCATGATGTGCGAGGACCCCCCCTGTGTGCCGGTGTGCCCGGTGAACGCCAACTTTCGCACCGCCGAAGGGCTCACCCTGGTCAACCAGTCCCGCTGCATCGGGACGCGTATCTGCATGAACGCTTGCCCCTACCAGGCCCGCTACTTCAACTGGGTCGATCCCCGCCCCGCCCCGCGCCAGCCCTTCCCCCAAGAGCCGGCCTGGCCGGTCCCCCAGGTGAAGGGCACGGTCGGCAAGTGCATGTTCTGCGCGGCGATGCTGCCGTCGGGCAAGGTGCCCGAGTGCGTCGCTAGCTGCCCGATGGGGGTGCTCTACCTCGGCGACTTGGAGACGGACGTGGCAGTGAACGGCCTCGGGACCACCGTAAAGCTGTCGGCGTTCCTGGCTGACAACGACGCGGTGAAGTTCAAGGAGTCCTACGGGACCCACCCCCGCGTCTTCTACATCCTGGGCCACGGCCAGGACCTCGAGACAGACACCCAGACGGGCTGAGGTGGGGCCGATGGTGCGGGCAGGGGGACTGCGTCCCGGGGAACGGCGCCCGGCACCGGACCACAGCGCCGACCGTCGGCGGCGCGTGCAGGTCGCGCTCGGGATCTTGTGGATCGTCGACGGCGTCCTCCAATGCCGGCCGGCGATGTTCGGGAGTGGGTTCGTGACGGGCGTCCTCCTGCCGGCGGCTCACGGCAATCCCGGGCCGGTGGCCGACCCGATCATCGCGATGGGTCACTTCCTCGAGCCGCACATCGCTGTGTGGAACGCCCTGTTCGCGGCCGTCCAGCTCGGGATCGGCGCGGGGCTGCTCATGCGAGCGACGGTGCGCCCTACGCTCGGCGCCCCATTCGTTTGGGCGCTCGCGGTGTGGTGGTTCGGCGAGCGCCTCAGTGGTCTGCTCACGGGCACCGCCTCGCCGCTCAGCGGGGCGCCAGGACCGGCGGTGCTGTACTCATCTTCGTCGGCCTGCTCGCCTGGCCGAGAGCAGAGCGGGCCGGCCCTCTTCCCGGTGGTGGCACCGTGACCGGCGAGCGACGCGCCCGGGCGGCGTGGGCGCTGCTGTGGGTCGGGAGCGTTGCGCTGCTGCTACAGCGGGCCAACCTGGCAGGCGGAGCGCTCCGGGGCGTACTGGCGGCTGCCGGGTCGGGGCAGCCGGGGTGGTATCCGAGCCTCCTCTCGGGGACGGCCCGAGCGATCGGCGACCACGGGACGGGGTTCATCGTTGCCATCGCCGCAGAGATGGTGCTCATGGGCGCCGGGGTCGCGGCGGGCTGGAAGCTCCAGAGCCTGCTTGGCGTAGTCACCGCGCTGGCCGCGATGGTCTGGGTCTTCGGCGAGGGTTTCGGTGGGATCCTCACCGGTGCCGGCACCGACCCGAACACCGGACCCTTGCTGGTCCTGGTGCTGGTGGTGGCGGGCCTCACCCTCCACCGGCCGCAAGGGGCGGCCACGACACGAACGGCGCCCGAAGCGGCTTTCACGCCGCGTCCCGTCGGCGAGCCAGTCTGAGGAAGGAGAGGGATCGATGCCTGAGGGCCCGGCACGCGAGGCGACGTCGCCCGATTTGAGTGAGACCACGCAATCCGAGGCTCGCGAGCACATCCGGAGAGCCGCGATGCGCCCCGTTTTGGAGACCCCCCGGTGGTGGTGGCCTGCCGTGGTCGTCCTCGGTGCCGTCGTCGTGCTGGGGGTGGTGGCCTGGGCGGTCCAACTCGCCGACGGGCTCGGCGTCGCCGGCTACAACGACCAGGGGTTCTGGGGGGTCTACGAGGCCGACCTCGTCGCCTTCATCGGGGTGAGCTACGGCGGGGCGGTCGTCTCGGCCATCCTGCGACTCACCAAGGCCACCTGGCGCGCCCCGCTCACCCGCATCGCCGAGGCCACTGCCCTCGTCACCCTGCCGATCGGGATGCTCTTCATCGTCCCCCACCTCGGCAACCCCCAGCGGATCTGGGAGCTGGTCTGGCCCCCGTACTGGAACCTGTCCTCGCCGATCCTGTGGGACTTCTTCGCGGTCAGCACCTACCTGCTCGCCACCGCGGTCTTCTTCTACCTGCCGCTCATCGCCGACCTGCCGGTTGCCGCCGCCCGCCTCGCCGGGCGCCCCGGGGTGCGCGCCCGGTGCTGCCGCCTCCTCTACCGGGCTCTCGGCGGCTCAGGGCAGGTGAGCGTGTCCCAACGCCGGCTCATCGAAGGCTCGATCGGCCTGGTGGCGATCATGGTGATCCCTATGGCAGTGTCGGTGCACTCGGTGCTGTCCTTCGCCTTCGCCTCCTCGTCGCGCCCGGGCTACTCGGAGACGATCTTTCCGGTCTACTTCGTCGTCGCTGCGCTCTACTCGGGGATCGCGCTTGTCATCGTCGTCGTGGCAGGGGCCCGGCGCCTGTTCCACCTTGAGGCGTTCATCCACCCCCGCCACTTCGTCCGTCTCGGCTTCCTTCTCGTGGCTTTCGGTGCCGTCTACCTCTACCTCACCTTCACCGAGTACCTCATCGACGGCTACTCGGGAACCGCCGGGCTCGCCGCCTGGGTGGCCCAAGACCTCACCGGCCGCTATTGGGTGCCGTTCTGGTTCTACTTCGTCGCCGCCGGCGTCGCGCCACTCCTCGTCATGGCGGTCCGGCGGACCCGCACCGCTACTGGCGTCGTCACCGCATCGGGCCTGGTCGTCGTCGCCTTGTGGGTGAAGCGCCTCGTCATCGTCATCCCCCCCGCCACCGAGCCGCTCGTGCGCTCCCCCCTCAGCGCGGGCGGCGTGCTGGCCGGGAACTGGGGCGCCTACCACTTCACCTGGGTGCCGATTTCGATCACCCTGGCGGCAACCGCGGCGATCCCGCTCCTGCTCCTCATCCTGTTCCGCTTCGTGCCGATCCTGCCCATCGCCGAGATGGAAGAGCTCGAGTCTTTCGAGGAGGAGCTGACCGAGGCGGTCGAGATCACGGCTGCCGCCGGGCAGCCTGGGGTCGCCGGGCCAGTCGGCCGCCCCCTCATCCCGCCCGCCTCGGCGTGCGCGCCCGTGGCGCTGCCCCCCACCGCCGCTGCGCGGCCGGGTGGCCTCGGCCCGCCGGGGCTCGGAGACCTGAGCGGAGGGGGTAAGGGGTGGGACGCCGCTTTCGGGTGGCCACGATGAGCAGAACGGGCCGTCGCCGGCTGCTCTTTCGCCGGGCCGGCGCCTGGGCCCTGCCCGCCGCGCGCGTTCTCAGCGGAGCGCTCGTGTTCGCCTCGGCGCACCCGGCCGCGGCGGGCGCTCCGGCACCCCGGCTCACGCTGCAGGCCAAGGCCGTCGCAAGGGACCGCCCGACGGTTGAGCTGCTCGCCCGTCTGGCCACCCCCGGCGCTCCGGGGGCCGCCACACACCGGGCGCTGGGGGGGGTGACGGTCACCTTCGCCGTCCACCTCGACGAGTTCGCCACAGCCCCGCTGCTTGCGCTCGGCTCGGCGACGACCGATGCCGCCGGCGAGGCCCGTCTCACCTACACGCCGACCTTCACCGGCAGGCAGGCGCTCGTCGCCACTGCCACCGACGCCGCCGGCGACTCGCTCGCCACCGCCACGACCAGGTACCAAGCGACCGCCGCGGCGCACCCGCTCGCCGACGGCGCCGAAGCGACCCGACCTGACGGCGTCATCGGCAAGGTCGTCGTCGGTGTGCTGCTCGGGCTCGTGGCGCTGCTGTGGATCGTCCTAGTCACCGTCGTCGTCCGGGTCCAGCGCAACCCTGGAGCGACTCCGCTGTAACGCAGGGGTGCGGAGGCGACCGTAAGACGCGCAGGTAGTATGAGAGCCATCAGCGGCCGCCCGCAGGGGCGCGAGACGCCGGGGGGACGCCATGGCCGGGGCTGACGGCAGCGGCGTCGTTTGTTGAGGGAACGGCCACGCTCGTCTTGGACCGCCCCGCAGCGCGCAACGCCCTGGCCCAGCGCGTTCGCGCTCGCTGCCTCGATCGCCCGTTTGCGAGAAGGCGACACGATCGACGTCGTGATCCTCACCGGAGCCGGGCAGGCGTCTGTGCGGGTGAGGAAGCAGCCGCGGCGCACCTCGCCGCAGGCGGCGACCCGCGCTGGTTCTTCCTCGACCTTACCCTGCAGCTGCATTGGGCGGTGACCGATCTGCGGGCCATGGCCAGGTCGGTCATCGCTGCAGTGAACGGCGTCGCTGCGGGAGCCGGGATGAGCCTCGCCCTGGCGTCCGACTACTGCATCGGGGGGACCGGGGCGCGCTTCAAGCGGGCCTACACGTCGATGGGCCTCGCGCCCGACGGCGGCTGGACGGCGATCGTGCCCTTCGTCGTCGGAGCCGCCCGGGCGCAGGCTCGGCGTGCTCGCCGGAGCTCTCGTGGCCGGAGTCGTGGCGGCGTCCTCGCTCCCCGGCCGCCTCGCCCGGTGAGCAGCCACGCGGCGGACCCACCGCCGAAACGGCTGGCGGCCCAGGGATCGTCATGAGCCCAGCCGAACCCTTCGTCGTCATGGCCAAGCCCGTCGGCGCGCTCTGCAACCTCGACTGCAGCTACTGCTACTACCTGCCCAAGGCCCAGCTCTTCCCCGCCGGCGAGCGCTTCCGGGTGCGCCCCGAGGTGCTCGAGGCCTACATCGCCTCGGCCATCGCCGCTAGTCCCGGACCGGTGGTGCACTTCGCCTGGCACGGCGGGGAACCGACCCTCGCCGGCCTCGGTTTCTTCCGGCGGGTCGTCGAGCTCCAGGCGCGCCACCTGCGGCCCGGATGGCGCTGTATGAACAACCTGCAGACCAACGGCACTCTTCTCGACGACGCCTGGTGCGCCTTTCTCGCCGAGCACCGCTTCGCCGTCGGGATCAGCATCGACGGCCCTGCCCGCCTCCACGACGTTTGCCGGAGGGACCGGCGGGGACGCCCGACCCACGACCGGGTGCTCTGCGGCCTGCGCCGGCTCCGAGAGGCAGGCATCGAACCCGACGTCCTGTGCACCCTCAACGCCACCAACGCGGCCCACCCCCTCGAGGTCTACCGCTTCTTCTTGGACCAGCGGGTGCGCTGGCTCCAGTTCCTCCCCGTCGTCGAAGCCCGGCCCGACGGCCGCGTGTCGGAGCGGTCGGTGGACCCCGAGGTGATGGGGGCCTTCCTCTGCCGCGTCTTCGACGAGTGGGTCCGCTACGACGTCGAGCGCATCGGCGTGCAGAACTTCCTCGAGCCGCTCCTCGTCGTCTCCGGTCGGCCCGCCACCCTCTGCGTCATGGCCGAGACCTGCGGGCGCGTCCCCGCGCTTGAGCACGACGGCAGCCTGTACGCCTGCGATCACTTCGTCGACCCGGCCCACCGCCTCGGTGACATCACGACCGACGGGCTCGGCTCCCTCCTCGACGGACCTCAGCAGACCGCCTTCGCCACGGCCAAGCGCGACGGTCTGCCGCCGTGGTGTCGCACGTGCCCGGTCCGCTTCCTCTGCCATGGTGGCTGCCCGAAGGACCGCTTCATGGTGGCTCCGAGCGGCGAGCACAGCCTCAATTACCTCTGTGCGGGTTACCGCTCCTTCTACGGCCACGCCCTCCCCCTTCTCGTCCGCATGGCCGAGCTCGTGCGTGCCGGCTCCTCCCCGGCAGTGATCATGGGCGAGCTCGAGGTCACCGAGCGTGCCGAGCGGCGGGCCTGGCAGGCGACCGGCCGCAACGACCCCTGCCCGTGCGGCAGTGGGGCCAAGTACAAGCACTGCTGCCTCCCCACCCGACGCCACTGACGGGTAGCGGCCGTTGCGTCCAGGCGGAGCGACGGGCCAACCGCCGACCACCATCGAGTACCCCTCGCCCCCCAGCAGCGCGTAGGACCAGGGGCAGGCACCAGGCGCCGGTCGGCTGCCCGGTGCCGGACAGCAGCGCCGGGGCGCTCCTCGCTGCCGGCCCGCGGACACGGCCCTGTTGTCCGACAAGGGCGGCGAGGGCCCCCGACGGTGGCCGAAGGACTCGGGGGTCGGGCGGCGCAGACGACGAGCACCTCGCCTGGGGGTGCCAACTCCCGTCGCGGGGCCGGCCGAGGCACTCGCCAGCCGAGCGCGGCCATGCGCCGGCCGCGGCGCGCGAAGCAGAGAGGCGCGCTCGCACTCGAACGCCATCGTGACGAGCAGCCACCCCCGTCCCCGGAGACCTTCGATCGCCATCGCGCCGCGAGCGGGCAGGTTCTACGGCCACGGAGGCGCCCCAGCTGCCCATGGCGAGCCTGCAGCGCGTCGACAGCTCGCCGGCCGGGCTTGCCGCTCGAGACTCTCCGACCAGTGGCAGCCCGACGCGACGCCAACGGCGGAGACGCCCTCACGAATCCCAGTCGTGCGACGTCCCGCACGCATGCAGGTTCGAGCCGGTGAGCCACCGGGGGAGCCGCTGGGGCTATCGAAGCCCGGTCATCGTCTGGTGCCTGGAGCAGTCTTTGATTCCATTTGGCATGTCCCCCTGGATCCAGCAGCTCGCGACGCCGTTCGCCGAGGTCTCCGACTCGAATCGCCTGGCGACGGTCGTGCCGAGTTCCCTTCGAGGTTGTGGTTCCGCACCTGACCACGCTGTGGAGGACCACCTCCAGGGCTCCCGGCCTCGCTCAGCACCGCCACCTGGGACCCGGTCGAGGACGCCTCGAACCTGGTGTACCGGGACGAGAAGGGGAGGTACCACGCCGAACGGCGTCACGGCCGTGGTGGGAGCCTTCCCTGCTCCCGTCCGGCACCACCGCCGGGCCACGACCTGGGCCGACAGGTGCCGGTGTCGCCCCGAGGCTCCCCACCCTGGCGCCCGACGCTCGGCCGCGCCCGCCCATCAACTACCCGACTGGGAAGCTGGCGGACACCCGCAGCGTCCACCCGTGGTTGGGATCGGAGAGTTGGGTTGTGCCCTTCCCAAGATTCATGCCCCCAAAAATCTGGAAGCCCTTCCGCGCGACACGCTCAAGACGCATGTGCGGCGGCCGATCTGCTACCTCCTTCATGCGCTGCATCGTCTTCAACACGGTCGAGCGAAGACCTCACGGACCGTGAACACTGACTGTGAGTATCCACGTGGCAGAACGGCACCTCTGCTGGGCTGCTGCCGGTGACGACGGGCGTGGCTCATGACACTGAGTGGCCGCGTGCCTTCAATGGGACTTGTCCGCCCGTGGTCGCCGGCACCGGCCCGGTCGGAGTTGCTGGCCTGATCATGAGCTTGACCGCCTAGTTCACGCTGGGCGTGTCCCATCACAGTCCTGCCGTCTCTTCCCGGACCGGAACCGACCACGTCCCTCCGGCAAAGGAATGAATGCATGACCATGCTGGCAGATCAAGTCGACTTCGTCATCGGCGTCGACACCCACAAGCTCACCAACACGGCGGCCGTCGTGTCCGCGGCCACCGGTGGACTCATCGATCAGATGACGGCTCCCACGACCGCAGAAGGCAACGAGGCGATCCTTGAGATGGCGAGCGTTCGTGCCGGCTTTCGAGCCTGGGCGATCGAGGGAACGAACGGCTCTGGCGCGGGCCTCACTCGCTTGCTCCGTGAGCGTGGCGAGCGGGTGATCGAGCTCGACCGGCCCAACCGGCCGGGGCGGCGCGGTGGGAACAAGTCGGACTCCCTCGATGCGGTGCGCTCGGCCCGTGAGGCCCTTGGGCGACCCGAGCTGGGAGAACCCCGCGAGATGGGCGATCGGGCTGCGCTGGCGGTCCTGTTGGCGGCTCGCCGTTCAGCCGTCGACGCCCGAACGGCTGCCCAGCGCCAGATCCACGCTCTCGTTGTTGCTGCCCCCGAGATCCTGCGCTCCCGGTTCAGGGCCAAGACCTCTGTCTCGATCGTCGCCAGCGCTGCCCGGATGCGTGTCAGCCCCCACGCTGATCTGGAGCTCAAGATCACGATTCAGGTGCTTGGCACCCTTTTTCGCCGGGTGCTCGAGCTCGAAGCAGAGAGTCGCGCTCATGAACGAGCACTCACCGAGATCATCCGGGCTTGGCGACCTGAGCTCCTCGAGCAGTGTGGTGTCGGTCCCGTGGTGGCAGCTACGGTGCTCTGCGCCTGGTCACATCGAGGCCGGTTCCGCTCCGATGGTGCCTTTGCGAGCTTGGCTGGCGTCTCGCCGATCCCCGCCTCCTCTGGTCTGACTATCGGCCACCGCCTCAACCGCCGAGGCGACCGCCAGCTGAACCGAGCCCTTCACGTTGTCGTTATCAACCGGATTCGCCACGACGAGGCGCGGTCCCCGTGCCTGGGCCGGCCCCGCGGCCTTGCAGCGGGCCGCTCAAGGTCGTCTCTCCACAGTTGCATGTATATCATGAAGTACGTACAATATGGTGGATGACGCCGCTCGACTTTGTGATCTCCCTGGCGATGATCTCGGTCGCCGCGGGAGTGCTCGGGTCGCTGATCGGCCTGGGTGGCGGGGTGGTGATCGTCCCGGTCCTCACCCTGCTGTATCACGTGGACATCCGCTTGGCCATCGGGGCGAGCATCGTCTCGGTGATCGCCACCTCGAGCGGGGCGGCGGCCGCCTACGTCCGGGAGCGGATGACGAACCTGCGGGCCGGGATGTTTCTGGAGATCGCCACGACCACGGGGGCTGTCAGCGGTGCCTACCTCACCACGCTCTTGCCCACCCGGTTCCTGTTCGTCTTCTTCGGCCTCGTCCTCGGGTACTCGTCCTTCGCTACCTTCCGACGCCGGCACGCCGACGCGCCGCTCACCGTGTCCAACGACCGGATCGCCAATTACTTCAACTTGCACGGCTCCTACTACGACCCGGCCGAGCAGCGCGAGATCTCCTACAAGGTGGTCGGCATTAAGCCCGGTCTCGCCCTCATGTACGTCGCCGGGTTGGTGAGCGCCTTGCTCGGCATCGGCTCGGGCGCCCTCAAGGTGCCGGCCATGGACAGCGCCATGCACCTTCCCATGAAGGTGTCCTCGGCCACCAGCAACTTCATGATCGGGGTGACCGCCGCCGCCAGTGCCGGCGTGTACTTCGTCCGGGGCCAGATCGACCCGATCATCGCCGCTCCCGTGGCTGTCGGCGTGCTCCTCGGGGCGACGTTCGGCGCCCGGATCCTGGGTCGGGTCGCGAGCAAGACGGTCCGGCTCGTGTTCGTCGTCGTCCTCGTCGTCATCTCCTTGGAGATGCTTCAGAAGGGGATCTTCCCGTGACCGATGTGAGCGAGCCCACCGACAGTACGCAGCCACCTGCTTCCAAAGAGGCGGAGCCAGCTCCGGAGGGTTTGGGCGGTTCAGGCCATCGCAGCCAGCTCAGCCCCGAAGCGGCGGCCGTGATGGAAGAGAAGGTCCGCAAGGTCGAGCTGGCGATCAGTCTGGTGCTGCGGATCGGCGTCGTCGTGAGCGTGGCCGTCATCGCCGCCGGCCTCGGGCTCATGTTCGCCCACCACGCCGCCTACCCGCCGATCCGCGGGCACTTCTCCTACAAGGATCTCACGACGAAGTCGACGCCGTTCCCGCACTCGTTCGCCTCGCTCGGGCACTCGATCGCCCAAGGGGACGGACGTGGGATCGTCGTGCTCGGCGTCTTGATCCTGATCCTCACCCCGATCTTGCGGGTGGCGGTCGGCGTGCTTTCCTTCCTCTACGAGAAGGACCCCCCCATGGTCCTCGTAACCCTCTACGTTCTGATCGTGCTCATCGGATCGTTCTTTCTGGCCGGAGCGTGAGGCCATGGCGGCCACCCTCGACCGATCGAGCCCGTTGCCCCTGTGGGCCCAGATCGTCGACGACCTCCGGCGCCGCCTGCTCGGTGCGGAGTTCGAGGACCACTTCCCGACCGACGAGGAGCTGACCCGGGACTACGAGGTGAGCCGGCAGACGGTGCGAGAGGCCGTTCGCCACCTCACCGCAGAGGGCCTGGTCGTCCGCCAACGAGGCCGGGGAAGCTCCATCACCCAGCCAATCCTCGAACAGCCCCTCCACTCCCTCTACAGCCTGGCCTCGACGGTGCGGGCCGGTGGCATCGAAGAGCGCAGCGAGGTGCTCGCCGCCGAGCGCTGCCCTGTCAGGGGCGACGTCGCCACGCAACTCGATGTGGACAGCGGCAATCAGGTCGTCTTCATCGAGCGGCTTCGCTTCGCGGGTTCCGAACCGATCGCCTGGGACCGTTCCTGGTTGCCGGCTGACCAGGCCGGAGCGTTGCTCGGGGCCGACCTCTCCTCGGGAGGGCTCTACGACCTCCTCGCCGCCCACTGTTCTTTGCGCATCACCGGCGGCTGGGAGCGCATCAAGCCCGTCATCCCCGAGCCGACCGCACGCAAGCTGTTGCGTCTGCCCCCCAAGACGGCAGCCTTCTCGATCGAACGGCTGGCTCTCGTCGGCGACCAGCCCATCGAATGGCGCCGCAGTCTCATCCGGGGGGACCGCTACTCGTTGATCGCCCAGTGGCCTTCCGGCGCACCCGTTCGATCCGACCGCCCTACCTGATCGCGGTCGTTCATCGCCGATCGTCATCGTCGCTGCGAATGGGTCCGCCTGCAGCGGGTTGCAAACCCCGACGGTCCCGGTTGCCCCACCACCTACCGCTTGATGCCATTGCTTGGCCCGGTGTCTGCATTCTGCAGCGCGTCCTTCGGGCGCGCGACGATTCGATCGCCTCGTGCGGCCGCTGGATCGGCTCCAGGACCACCGTCGCGGGACCGTGGCTCCCGCCGGGGCCCGGCGAGCGCCGGACTCCCGGAGCGGGTAGCCGAAGCAGAAGCAGATCCAGTAGGCGTGCCTGGAAGCGATCTGGAGGTCGCCGCAGCTCTCAGGCTCCCGGTCCCGGAGGTGCGAAGCGACCCGGTGGAAACGACCGAGGTGGGTCGGGTGCCCCGGTGAGCCCTGCGGCGGTCGGCCTATCGGTCCTGATCCTGGCCGTGGTCCTGCTGGCATCCAACCGGGTCCACTCCGACGTGGGGCTGATGGGCAGCCTGCTGCCCATGGTGCTGTCGCTGCGCAGCCGCCTTTACTTGGGGCCTCCCAGCCGCTGATGTCGCTTGCGGTTGCCATCGCATTGGGGGGCTGCTCAGCATGGTCGGCTTGGCAGACAACGTCATCGCCAACGGCGCGCTCAGCGCCGAGGGGCGCCAACCGCTGGGGTTGTTCCCCATCCCCGCTCGGATTGGCCGTCGTGGCTGCCGGTATCGCCGGTGTGCTGCTCGTCGGTCGCTGGCTGTTGCCGATGCGCGCCGAGGCAGATGACGACGCAGAGGAAAGGCCTTCTCTCGCCACTTGCAGTGGTTGCCGTGTCAGCCTCACTGTTCACCCCTCTGGCCACAAGGTGTACCTCATGACCACCAGGCCGGGCCGCTACCGCGACTTCCTTCGCCTGATAGCGCAATCACGGCTGCCACCATGGCGGTCACCCTCGTCGTTTGCCCCTGCTCTTCCCGTTCCGATAAGTGCGCGCACGAAACGCGCCCATCGTTACTGCACCCGCGGAACGGCTTGCCCGTACATCACGACCCAAGGCGTCGGGGGGTCATGCGCGGAGTCAGAGCTTTTCGGGACGGAGCATGGCGTAGAACAAGAAGACCATCAGCGCGATGCTGATGATAAAGGCCGCGACCTCGATTACGCTCATGGCGTTTCCTACCTCTCGATCGATATGGAGACGGCCGGCCTCAGAGGCGGTCGCAGGCGCGGGTGTAGAGCCAGAACAGGCCGAACATGACCACCACCGCGACGATTCCTCCCATCGTCTCCCATGCGTATGCCATTTTTCCTGCTCCTTACTCGTGCCGAGGGCCGTCGCTCAGTGCCTGACCAGCTTGAGCACCGCCAGATTGAGCTCCAAGACGTTCACGTGCGGTGCGCCGTAAAGTCCGAGAAAGCGTCCGCTCACGTGCCGGGCGACGAGGGCCCGCACCTCGCCGACGGGAAGATGGTTCGCCCGGGCGACCCTCGGTGCCTGCAAATAGGCGGCGGCCGGGGAGATGTCGGGGTCCAAGCCGCTGGCCGAGCTCTCGACGAGGTCGGGGGGAACCTGGGACGCCTTAACCCCCGGGTTCTCCTTCAGCACCTGGGCCAGGCTGGTGCGGATCTCCTTTAGGAGCGCCGGGTTGGTCGGCCCGTAGTTGCTCGCTGCCGACGAGGCGGCGTTGTAGGGGGGTGTGGTGGCGCTCGGCCTGCCCTCGAAAAAGCGCGCCGCGGTGAACTGCTGGCCGATCAGCTTGGACCCGATCACGTGGCCGTGGTGCGTGATCAGGCTGCCATTGGCGCGCCCGGGCATGAGGCCCTCGCCGATGCCGACCATGAGGAGGTTGTAGCCGAGGCCGAGGACGACCACGAAGAGCAGCACTAAGCGAACGGCGCTCCAGGTCACCTTGAGGCGCATGGTTCCTCCTTTCCGAGCTGGACGAGGCGGGGGGTGGCAGCGGGCATGGTCAATGGGCGGTGGAGACGAGGTGGAGGGCCGCGACGACCATGTCGATGAGCTTGATGCCGGCGAAGGGCACGACGAGGCCACCGAGGCCGTAGATGAGCAGGTTCTTGCGCAGGATGGCGACGGCGGTGGTGGCCCGGTAGCGCACGCCGCGCAGGGCGAGCGGGATGAGGGCGGGGATGATGAGGGCGTTGAAGATGATCGCTGAGAGGATCGCCGTCTGCGGCGAGGTGAGGTGCATGACGTTGAGCGCCTCGAGCCCTGGATAGGCGACGACGAACATGGCGGGGATGATGGCGAAGTACTTGGCGACATCGTTCACCACCGAGAAGGTGGTCAGTGCACCTCGGGTGATGAGGATCTGCTTGCCGACCTCGACGATCTCGATGAGCTTGGTGGGATTCGAGTCGAGGTCGATCATGTTGCCGGCCTCTCGGGCGGCCATCGTGCCGGTGTTCATGGCGACCGCCACGTCCGCGTTGGCGAGAGCGGGAGCGTCGTTGGTGCCGTCGCCGACCATGCCCACCATGTAGCCCTCGGCCCGGATGGACTTCACGTAGTCCATCTTGCGCTCGGGGGTTGCCTCGGCGAGGAAGTCGTCCACACCCACTTCGGTGGCGATGGCGTTAGCGGTGATGGGGTTGTCGCCGGTGATCATCACGGTCTTGATGCCCGCCGCTCGAAGCGAAGCGAGGCGCTCTTTGATCCCGGGCTTGACCACGTCCTTCAGCTCGACCGCGCCGAGGATCCGGCGGTTCTCGGCCACGAGCAGCGGCGTGCTCCCGGCGCGGGAGATCTCCTCCACGGCCGACTTGATCTCTGGGTCGAGCTCGACTTCGGCCCAACGGGCGATCGAGTCGGCGGCGCCCTTGCGGATCTGGCGGGCATCGAGGTCGACGCCGCTCATACGGGTCTGGGCGCTGAAGGGCACGAAGGCGACCGTGTCCTCGTCGAGGTCCGGTGCCCGCAGATCGAAGCGTTCCTTGGCCAGCACCACGATCGAGCGACCCTCGGGGGTCTCGTCGGCGAGCGAGGAGAGCTGGGCGGCCTCGGCCAGCTGGCGCTCGTCGACTCCCGGGGCGGGCACGAAGGTGCTCGCCTGGCGGCTCCCCATGGTGAGCGTGCCGGTCTTGTCGAGCATGATCACATTCACGTCCCCGGCCGCCTCGACCGCCCGGCCCGACAGGGCGAGGACGTTGCGCTCGAGGAGGCGGTTCATCCCCGAGATGCCGATGGCCGAGAGCAGCCCGCCGATGGTGGTGGGGATGAGGGCCACGAGGAGGGCGATGAGGACGGTGACCGACACCACGGCGTGGGAGTAGGTGGAGAACGGGGCGACGGTGACCACCACCACGAGGAAGATCAGCGTCAGGCCGGCCAGCAAGAGGGCAAGGGCGATCTCGTTCGGGGTCTTCTGGCGGACGCCGGCTTCGATCAGGGTGATCATGCGGTCGAGAAACGACTCGCCACGACCGGCGGTGATCTTCACTTGGATCTCGTCGGAGAGGACGGTGGTGCCCCCGGTGACCGCGCTGCGGTCTCCTCCGGACTCTCTAATGACCGGCGCCGACTCGCCGGTGATGGCCGACTCGTCCACCGAGGCGATGCCCTCGATCACCTCACCGTCGCCGGGGATCACCTCGCCGGCTGCTATGACCACGACGTCGCCGACCCCGAGGGCGGTGGCGGGAACGACCTCGATGCCGTGGGCGGTCAGCCTTCTCGCCTCGGTCTCGGTGCGGGTGCGGCGCAGTTCGTCGGCGTGGGCTTGGCCGCGGCCCTCGGCCATCGCCTCGGCGAAGTTGGCGAACAGAACGGTCAGCCACAGCCAGATGGCGATCTGCCCGGTGAAGGAGAAGAGGCCGATCTCGCCTGAGGCGAGGTAGCGGAACGCATCGGCGGTCGTGAAGAGCGAGCCCACTTCGACCACGAACATGACCGGGTTGTGGGTGAGGGCGCGCGGATCGAGCTTGCGCAGTGACTGCCCTAGGCTGTGGCGCACGAGGTCGCGGTCCCACATGCTCATCGTCCGGCGCCGCCCGGAGGTGTGGCCGGGGTTGTCGGGATGGCTGCCGTCTTGGGCCATCGCCGTGACGGGCGCCTCGGCAGAAGACGTCGGCTCCTCGTGGGTCATCGCTGCCACCTACGTGGGCACCGGGATCGGATGCTCGTCATCTGCTCACCCACCGAAGAGCTTCCCGGCGTGAGCGGCGAACTGCTCGGCGAAGGGCCCGAGCGCGAGGGCGGGGAAGAAGATCAGCGCCCCTACGACGACGACCGTGCCGGTCAAGAGCACGGTGAACAGCGGCCCGTGGGTCGGGAACGTGCCGGCCGACTCGGGGACGCGCTGTTTTCTAGCGAGCGCCCCGCCCATGGCGACGAGGGGGATGTACATCGGGAACCGGCCGAAGAGCATGGCGAGGCCCACGGTCGCCGAGTACCAGGGCGTCGCCGAGCTGAGGCCGCCGAAGGCCGAGCCGTTGTTGCCCACCCCCGACGAGAAGGCGTAGAGCACTTCAGAGAGCCCGTGGGGCCCCGGGTTGAAGATGCCGGACTTGCCGGCAGCGAGCGCCACCGATAGTGCGGAGAGCGCCAGGATTACGAGGCTCGGGACGATCATGGAGAGCACGGCCATCTTCACCTCGAACGATTCGATCTTCTTGCCGAGGTACTCGGGCGTGCGGCCCACCATGAGGCCGGCGAGGAAGATGGCGAGCACGGCGTAGGCGATCATCCCGATCATCCCCGCCCCCCAGGAGCCGAAGATCACCTCTCCGGTCATCATGTTGAACAGCGGCACCAGACCGCCAATGGGGGTGAGGCTGTCGTTGGAGGCAATGACGCTGCCCCACGAGATCGTGGTGGTCGAGTTTTCGAACAGCGATGTGGTCCCAGTGCCGAAGCGGGCCTCCTTGCCCTCCAGGTTGTGGGTCGCGGCCAGGTGGAGGTGGTGGGCGGCGAGCGCGGGGTTCCCGACCGCCTCGAAGTGGTAGAGGACGAGCGCGCCGATCACGAACAGGATGGCCATCGAGGCGAAGATCGGCCTAGCCTGACGGGTGTTCTTCACCATCTTTCCGAACAAGAAGATGCAGGCGACGGGGACGCTGAAGCCCAAGATCAGCTGGAAGACGATCGAGGCGGCGTTGGGGCCGGCGAAGGGCTGGGCAACGTTCATGTTGAAGAAGCCCCCGCCGTTGTCGCCGAGCTGCATGATCGAGGTCAACGAGGCCACCGGGCCCTGGGCGATCACCTGTTTGTGTCCCTGCAAGGTGTGCACCACGGTGGAGGCGTGCAGGTTCTGGGGGCTGCCCAGCAGCATGAGGACGACGGCGCCGATGATGGCGAGGGGGATGGCCACCCACAGCAAGGTGCGGATGAAGTCACGCCAGAAGTTGCCGATGGTCTCCGCGTTGTGGCGGGAGAATCCGCGTACGACTGCAAGGAGTAGGCAGATGCCGGTTACGGGGGAGAGGAACTGCTGGACGGTCAGCCACATCTGGGAGAGGTAGCTGAGCGTCGTCTCGCCGCCGTAGTTCTGCCAGTTGGTGTTGGTCATGAAGCTGATCGAGGTGTTGAGGTTCACCCAGAACGGCACCTTCGGCATGTGCGCCGGGTTGAAGATGGTGAGCACCGGCTGGAGGGCGAGCAGGATCATGAGGATTACAAAGCCCACGACGTTCACCATGAGAAGGGCGAAGACGTAGCGCGTCCAGCGCATCTCCACGGTAGGATCGATCCCGCAGATGCAGTAGATCCCACGCTCGGCGGGCATGAGGACGCGGTCCATGAACGTGCGGCCGCCCTCGAGCATGTTGAACATGTAGGTGCCGAGGAACTTCCCGATGACCGTGACCACGGCCAGGAGGACGAAGATCTGCAGGGCGCCTTGCCAGGTCACGGCTCGCTCTTCGTGTCGCGCGCTTGTCGGGTCGGCTCGGCATCGCCCGGCGGTGCGAGCAACTCGTAGAGCGGGTTCAAGATCTCGCTGCGGCCGCGTTGTGCTCGGGGAGTCCCCCGGGCCTCGAGCGCCACCCCCGAGGCCAGACCAGGGATGGACCGTCGCCCGAGAAAGACGAGCACCACCGAGCCGGTGGCGTCACAGAGCTGGGCCTCGAACGTCGGCCCATGCGCACCGGTCAGGGTCCGGACGTCTCGAAGGTGACCCCGCACGGTGGCCGGGTGGCGAGTGACAAGGTCCCTCACGGCTGTGGGTGGACCGAAGCGGTGGTCATCGGAAGCAGCAGATCCACGATGGGCACGAGGACGCGGCATCCAGGCTCAGGCTTCTCGTGCCACGGCGGACAAGGAGTGCGGGCCGGCCATCCCCGAGCGAAGGGCCGCCAGCTGAGCGGTCGAGCCGGGAGAGGAGAAGGTCGGTCGGGGCAGGGCCATGGAGCCGGTTCTATAGCTCGGCACCGAGGCGGGGGAGGTGCTTTCACGCGCTGTTCACGCGCATCGGCGCATTTTTCGCGACCTGTTCACGGCCGCTGTCAGCGGTATTGCCAGAGGGCGTCGCTACCATGAACGCTATGGCCCGAGGATCGCTGCGGGTGTACCTCGGCTCGGCTCCCGGCGTCGGCAAGACGTACAGCATGCTGAACGAGGGCTGGCGCCGGCGAGAGCGCGGCACCGACGTCGTCGTCGGCTGGGTCGACACTCACGGGCGCGAGGCCACCACTGCCCAGTTGCGAGACCTCGAAGTCGTTCAGCCCAAGCTGCTCGTGCACCGTGGTCAAACCCTCGCCGAGATGGATCTCGAGCTGCTTTTGCGCCGCCGACCCGAGGTGGCACTCGTCGACGAGCTCGCCCACACCAACTCCCCGGGGTCCGCACACGACAAGCGCTGGCAGGACGTCGAGGTGCTCCTCGACGCGGGCATCACGGTGATCTCCACGGTCAATATTCAGCATCTCGAGTCCTTGAACGACGTCGTCGCCGCGATCACCGGCGTGCCCCAGCGTGAAACGGTCCCCGACGCGTTCGTACGAGGGGCCGAGCAGGTCGAGCTCGTCGACATGACCCCCGAAGCGCTGCGACGCCGCATGGCCCATGGCCACGTCTACCCGCCCGAGCGGGTCGACGTGGCGCTCGCCAACTACTTCCGCCTGGGGAACCTGGTTGCCCTGCGAGAGCTGGCCCTCTTGTGGGTGGCCGACAACGTCGACGAGCAGCTCCAAGGCTACCGGCGACGCCACGGGATCGATGGACCGTGGGAGACCAAAGAGCGGGTAGTCGTGGCCCTCACCGGCGCCAAGAGCGGGGAGCACCTCATCCGCCGAGCAGCGCGCATGGCCCAACGTGCCAAAGGCGACCTCGTCGCCGTCCACGTCGTCGCCGACGACGGGCTCCGCAACAGCTCTCCGTCACACCTCGACGAGCAGCGGGCGCTCCTCACCCAGCTCGGCGGCAGCTACCGGGAGATCGTCGGCGCCGACGTCGCCGACGCGCTGGTCCAGTTGGCCCGGGCCGAGAACGCCACTCAGATCGTCCTCGGCGCGAGCCACCGCTCACGCTGGACCCGCCTCAATGCCGGGTCGGTCGTGAACGCGGTCATCGCCAAGTCAGGCGACGCCGTCGACGTCCACGTAATCTCCACCCCGGCACCGGCCGTCCCCGACCAGACGAGCCCTCCTGCGAGGGAACGCAAGGGCCGAGGAGCGCCGCAGTTCCTCGGCCGCATCGCCGCCTCCGGCGCCGTCGGCACGCGGCGGCGGATCCTCGGCCTGGCCATCGCGGTCGTGGCCCTCCCCCTCCTGACCCTCTGCCTCGCGGCCACCCCCGGCGACCTGCCGCTCGGCACCGTCTCGCTCCTGTACCTCCTCCCGGTGGTCGCCGCCGCTGCCGTCGGCGGTGCCGTAGCAGGCGCGGTGGCTGGCTTCGGCGGCTTCCTCCTCCTCAACTGGTACTTCAGCCCCCCGATCCACACCTTCTCCATCGCGGATTCCCGCGACGTCTTCACCTTGGTCGTCTTCGTGGTGGTGGCTGCCGTCGTGAGCGTTCTTGTGGACGTAGCTGCACGTCGCTCCCTCGAAGCACGACGTGCCCGCTCCCAGGCCGCCTCCTTGGCCCGGGCCACCGGTGCGCTGGTCGACCGGCCCGACCCGCTCCCGGCGCTCGTGGACGAGATCGTCCAGACGTTCCCCGTCCGCGGAGCCGCCGTGCTCCGCCGCGTCGGCGACGACTGGAGTGCCGAAGCGACCGCCGGAGAGGAGCCGCCCCCCTCGCCGCACGACGCCACGCTCGCCTTGCCGATCGACACCGGCCGGATGCTCGCCCTGGTGGCCGGTCGGATGCGAGCCGACGATCGGGAGGCGCTCAGCACCTTCGCCGGCCAGCTCGCCGTCGCCGTTGTAAAGCGCGAGCTCCACGCGCAGGCGTCCGAAGCCACCGCCCTCGCCAAGGCGAATGAGGTGCGCACCGCGCTGCTCGCGGCGGTGAGCCACGACCTGCGCACGCCGCTCGCGTCCATCAAAACGGCGGCCACGAGCTTCCTTCCCGACCATGTGGCCTGGGACCCTGAGGCGGTGCGCACCCTGCTCGGCACCATCGACACCGAAGTCGACCGGCTCTCGGCGCTGGTCGCCAACCTCCTCGACATGAGCAGGTTGGCGACCGGTACCGTTGCCATCCACCTCCAGCACGCAGGGATCGACGAAGTGGTGGCGGCCGCGCTGACGTCGCTGTCAACCGGCACCGACGTGGTAGAGCTCATCGTTCCCGAGAATCTCTGCCCGGTCGAGGCCGACCCGCCCCTCCTCGAGCGCGCCCTCGCCAACCTGCTCGCCAACGCCATCCACGCCTCGGACGACCACCCGGTCCGGGTCATCGCGGCCACGCAGCCGGGCGGTTGGGTGGAGCTTCGGATCGTCGACCGGGGTCCGGGGATCGCCCCCGTCGACCGGGAGCGGATCTTCCTCCCGTTCCAGCGCCTCGGGGACCGCGACGCTGGCAGCGGGGTCGGCCTCGGGCTGGCTGTGGCCAAAGGCTTCATCGAGGCCCTCGGCGGGGACCTGCTGGTCGAGGACACTCCCGGCGGCGGCGCCACCATGATCGTCCGTCTCCGCCGGGCCCAGCCGGCGGCGCCCGGTCTTGCACCTGAAGCAGCGGATGCCGGCAACCGTCGAGCCGGCACGAATGATGAGGCGACGACCGCCGGGTCACCACTCGAGGACCCGATCCTCTCGGGGGGAGGCCCTGAGTGAGCCACATTCTCGTTATCGACGACGAAGTCCCCTTTGTCCGGGCTTTGAGCATCGGGCTGCGCGCCCGTGGCTACGACGTCGAATGGGCCGCCAACGGGCGCAACGGCCTCGAGGCGGCGGCCAGGGAGCACCCCGACGTCATCTTGTTGGACCTCGGCCTTCCCGACCTCGACGGCGTGGATGTCCTGCGAGGCCTGCGCGCCTGGACCACCACGCCGGTCATCGTGCTCTCGGCCCGCAGCCACGAGCAGGCGAAGGTCGAAGCGCTCGACTGCGGTGCCGACGACTACGTCACCAAGCCCTTCGGTATGGACGAGCTCGTGGCCCGTGTCCGCACCGCGCTGCGCCGAGGGACGCCGACCGAGGACCGGGCGCGGATCGTAACCGAGCACTTCACCATCGACCTCCTCAACGAGCAGGTGACCGACCCCCAAGGCCATCCGGTGCGCCTGACCCCGACGGAGTGGCACATGCTCGCCACGTTGGCACGCAACCCCGGAAAGCTCATCTCCCAACGCCAGCTGCTCCAGACGGTCTGGGGACCGCAGTATGAGAGGGAGTCGGACTACCTGCGAAGCTACATGGGCCGGATCCGACGCAAGCTGGAGCCCAATCCTGCCCGACCCCGCTACTTCCACACTGAGCCAGGCATGGGCTACCGCTTCGTCGTGCCCGAGGAGTAGCAGCACGGGATCGTTCAGACTTGCGGCGAGTTGCCAACCCGGGACGCTCCCGGTGGCCCCACCCACCTACGCTCGATGCCATTGCTCGGCCGCCCGGTGTCGGTTGGGCATTCTGCAGCGCGTTCTTCGGACTCGGGCGGGATGGGCACCGTGGCCATCTCGGCCTGCCGCAGCCGCACGCCTTCGCAACCGAGTGGCGACCAGATGGCCTCGTGCGGCCGTTGGATCGACTCTAGGAGACTGCTGAAGTAGGGGTCGTCTGGGAGAGGACCCACGTCGAGGCGACCAGGACCTGGTCCGCACGATGTGCCTGCTCGGAGTGACCGGATGGGCCGGTGGTTTGACCTCAGGCGTGGAGGCGTCGGTCTGGCG
>DAHUZM010000189.1 GCA_027306525.1 Acidimicrobiaceae bacterium | reverse complement strand
GGCCGAGTACTTCCAGGGCGTCCAGGCCCTGTGCCGCCAGTACAAGACGCTGCTCGTCACCGACGAGGTGCAGACAGGGCTCGGGCGCACCGGCCGGTTCTTCTGCCACGAGCACTGGGGTCTCGAGCCCGACATCATCACGGTCTCGAAGGCCCTCTCCGGAGGCTACGTCCCGGTCGGCGCCATGCTCGCGACCGACAAGGTGTTCATGAGCGTGTTCAGCTCGATGGAGCGTGCCATGGTCCACTCGAGCACCTTCGGGCGCAACGCGCTCGCGATGGTCGCCGGGCTCGCCACGCTCGAGGCCATCGACGACGAGGGGATCGTGGCCCGGGCCGCTGCAACCGGCGAGTCGTTCAAGGCCAAGCTCGCCCCCCTCGTCGAGAAGTACGAGATGCTCCACGAGGTGCGCGGCCTCGGATGCATGATCGGCCTCGAGTTCGGCCCGCCCGAGACCCCCAAGCTGCGCCGCCGCTGGAACGCCGTCGAGCGGGTCCGCCCCGCCCTCTTCGCACAGGCGATCGTGGTGCCCCTCTTCCACCGCCACCGGATCCTCACCCAGGTGGCGGCGGACAACGTCAACATCATCAAGCTGCTCCCGCCCCTCATCGCCGGCGAGGCCGAGGTGGACGCGTTCGTGGCCGCGCTCGACGACGTGCTCGAGTCGGCCCACAAGGGGGCCGGCCTCTACCTCGAGCTCGGCCGCACCATGGCCAAGGGCGCCCTCCCCGGCGCACGGCGCCGCGGCACCGGCTACGAGGAGGCCGAGCACACGAACGGCTCGGGGCCGGCGCTCGAGGCGACCGCGAGCCGCGCTTGAGCGCCGAGGACCCTTCGGCCCGCCACGAGCTGGCCGCCGGCGACGTCGTGGCCGTGACCGGGGCCGCCGGCTTCATCGGCTCGGCCATCGTCCGGGCCCTCCTCACCCGCGGTGCGCGGGTCCGGGCGCTCGTCGAGCCGACCGGGTCGAGGACCAACCTCGAGGGGCTCGACCTCGAGGTGCACCCGGTCGACATCCGCGACCCCGACGCGCTCGGGCAGGGCGTCGAGGGCGCACGGTTCGTGTTCCACACGGCCGCCCTCTTCTCGTTCTGGGCCAGGGACCCCCACGCCTTCTACGACGTCAACGTCCAAGGGACGCGCAACGTGATCGCGGCCGCCCAGGGTGCACGATGCGAGCGGATCGTCTACACGAGCACGGTCGCGACGGTCGGGCTGCACCCCGGCTCGAGCCGCCCGGCGGACGAGACCTCCCACGCCCACATCGAGCACCTCTTCGGCCGCTACAAGCGCTCGAAGTACGTCGCCGAGCACGAGGCGCTGCGCGCCGCAGCCGAGGGCGCGCCCATCACGCTCGTCCACCCCACCTTCCCCCTCGGTCCCCGAGACATCCGACCAACGCCGACCGGCAAGGTCCTGCTCGACTTCTTGAACGGGCGCATGCCCGGCTTCGTCGACACCGCCATGAACGTCGCCCACGTCGAGGACCTGGCCCTCGGACACCTGCTGGTGCTCGAGCGCGGCCGCCAGGGTCGCAGCTACATCATCGGGGGCGAGAACCTCAAGATGCGTGAGCTGCTCGCGACCGCGGCACGCTGCACGGGCCTCCCGGCCCCGACACGCCAGTGGCCGAGCGCCCTCGGGCTCGGCGCCGGCCTCGTCTCGGACGTGATCGAGGGGCGGATCCTCCGCCGGCATCCCCGCGTCCCCTTGGAGGCGGCCCGCATGTCACGCGAGCACATGATCTTCGACGACTCCCGGGCGCGCGACGAGCTCGGCTACCGCTCGAGGTCGGCCATCCGAGCGATCTTCGACTCGTCCCGCTGGTTCGTCGAGCACGGCTACGTGCGGCCCGAGCGGGTGGAGAAGATCACCTGGGCCGAGCCCCCCGGGTAGGGCCAGGGCGCCCGAGGACCGGCACCTGTCCGAATCGCGCCAGAACCCGCCGCTGCACCGTGCGAGGATCGCCGGTGGAGCGAGAAGGAGGCGGCCGTGACGCTGCGTGCCCCCGAGAGGACGACGACCACGACGGCGCTCTGCGTGCGGACCCCCGTCGGCGTCCTGCTCGTCGCAGGCAACGACGAGTTCGTGACCGAGCTCGTGCTCGACACCCCGGGGCGCAGGCGCGATGCGAGCACCGAACGGCGCGGCGTGCGGGGCCCGGTGCTCGACGCGGCCCGACAGCTCGACGAGTACTTCGCCCGCCACAGGCGCGCCTTCGATCTGCCGCTCGCTCTCGGGGGCACCGACTTCCAGCGCCTGGTGTGGACGACGCTCGCCGAGATCCCCTACGGCGAGACGATCAGCTACGCCGAGCTCGCCCGCTGGGTCGGTCGGCCGCACGCGTACCGGGCCGTGGGCCAGGCGAACGGCGCCAATCCCATCGCGATCATCCTCCCGTGCCACCGGGTGATCGCCGCCGACGGCTCGATCGGTGGTTACGGCGGTGGGCTCGCGACCAAGCGCAGGCTGCTCGAGCTCGAGTCCGCCTGAGCGGGGTCGCCGCAGGGCGGCGGTAGGGTCGAGCGCGTGAGCGTGTTCGACCTCGTGCTCGACGCAGTGGTCTTCGCCTGGATCCTCTACCGCCAGCGCCGCGTGCGCCGGGTCCGGCTCCGCTTCGCGAAGCGGGTCCCGATCCTGCTCTCGATCGTCGGCCTCGCCCAGTTCGTGCACTTCACCGAGAGCCATTCGCTCGGCGCCGGGGTCACCGGCATCGCCATCGGCAGCTGCGTCGTGGGCGGCGCGATCTTCGGGGCAATCCGGGCCACCTCGGTGCGGCTCATGACGATGGCCAAGGGCGTCGCCGCGCAGGCCAGCTGGCTCACGATCGCGCTCTGGCTCGTGTCGATCGCCCTCCATTTCGCGATGAGCGGCTTCGTCTCCTCGCTGCGCGGGCCGGTGGACGTGATCGCGGCCAGCGCCCTGCTCTACATGGCGATCTCGCTCGGCGCGCAGAACACCGTCGTGCACCACCGAGCCATCCGCTACCAGATGGCCAACTACGGCCCGACGGTGTACGCCGGGACCGTGGACGCCCGGTCCTGGGAGGAGCCCCCGGACTGACCCCCCAGGACCGTGGCCCTCAGCCGGCGAACGCCCGCTCCATAGCGGCGAGCCCACCGAGCAGCGCCTCACGCTGCGCCTCGTCGAGCACGCCGTAGGCGGGGGTCACGATGGCGTCGGTCAGCGCGTCGGCGGCCGCCAGCTTGGCCCGGTCCTCATCGGTCACGACCGGGATCTCGTCGTCGCCGTAGCCGAACGCGCCGAACATCTCGGGGCGCCGGATGTAGTGGGCGACCTTGGGGTCGAGCAGCTGGGCGACCACCGCCACGAGGTGGGCGGATCCCCGGTACTCGCGCAGCACCGTGACGAGCTGCATCGCTCGGCCGGGGAGGTCCTCGACGAGCGGCTCGTTGCGGATCCCGGCGTAGAGGGTGAGTGCGGTCGGGTCGGCGGCCGCGTTGACGGCCTCGAGGGCGTCACAGAGCCCCTCCAGGCCGTCGAGCCCCGAGAGCTTCGAGCGCCCGAACTCGGCGCAGCACGCCATGTAGGCGTGCCCGGCCTCGGGCGGCGAGACCTGGGCCCGTGCCTTGTCCCACTGGGCCCGGAGGAGCTCGGGCTTGAAGTACCCAAAGGCGCTCTGCACGACGGCGGCGTCCACGTCGCCGAGCACCCCGCCCCGCCCGAGGAAGTAGAAGCGCAGCGTGCCGATGCCGAGCTCGTCCCCCTTGGAGACCGTCGGCTCCACGAAGTAGAACGCGCTCCCCATCGCTCCGATCTTCTGGCCCGCCTCGGCGACGAGCTTTTCGGTGTCAATCATGCGCGCTCCTTGTCAATGGTCGTGGACCTGGCCCTAAGCTCGCGTGCCGTGGTCCCGTCCAGCAAGCGGGCCGACGCGGTCCCGATCGAGGTGCGGGGTCTCAACAAGCGGTTCGGGGCCGTCCAGGCGGTCGCCGATCTCGACTTCACGGTGGCTCCGGGCCGCATCACGGGGTTCCTGGGCCCGAACGGCGCCGGCAAGACCACGACGCTGCGGATCCTGCTCGGCCTCGTGGCTGCGAGTTCGGGGACCGCCCTCATCGGCGGCCAGCGCTACCGCGACATCGTCGATCCGCTGCGCCGGGTCGGGGCGCTGCTCGAGGCGACGAGCTTCCACCCGGCACGCCGCGCCCGCGACCACCTGCGCATGTGCGCGCTGGGCGCCCACATCGAGGTCGCCCGGGTGGACGAGGTCCTCGAGCTCGTGGGGCTGGCCGACTCGGCCCGGCGCCGGGTGGGCGGCTTCTCCCTTGGGATGCGCCAGCGGCTCGGCCTCGCGGCCGCCCTCCTCGGCGACCCGCCGGTGCTCATCCTCGACGAGCCGGCCAACGGGCTCGATCCCCAGGGCATCGCCTGGCTCCGTCAGTTCCTGCGCTACCTGGCCGTCCAGGGGCACACCGTGCTCGTCTCCTCGCACCTCTTGGCCGAGATGGCCCAGACGGTCGATGACGTGGTGATCATCGCCGGCGGACGGGTGAGGGCGAGCGGCCCCTTGTCGGAGCTCGCCGGTCGGGCGCATTCGGCCATGCGGGTGCGCACCCCCGAGGCGGACCGGCTCCAGGGGCTCCTGCACGCCGCCCACTGGCCGTTCCGCCGGCTGTCGGCTGACCTCGTCCTCGTCGAGGGGGTCACCCCCGAGCAGCTCGGCCCGCTGCTCGCCCGCAGCCAGATCGTCACCTACGAGCTCGCCAACGAGAGCACCGACCTCGAGTCAGTCTTCCTCTCGCTCACCGGTCCCGACGTCGACCCGACGGGCGGGGGCCTCCGGGGGGGAGCCCCGCGATGATCCGCGCCGTGCGCTCGGAGCTCTTCAAGCTGCGCACATCGCCGGGGCCCTGGGTCGTGCTCCTCGCGGTGCTCGCCTTCAGCGCGCTTGGGATCGTCGTGACCTTCCTCGTGGCGAGCGGCCAGCACCACGTGCGCTTCGTCGCCCCGCACACCACCTACCGCCTGCGCCGCCTGATGGGCGCGGGGTTCGTGGCCGGTGGGGTGTGGATGGGGGCGATCGTGGGTGTCCTGTCGGTGACCGGCGAATACCGCCACAAGCTCATGACCGAGAGCCTGCTGGTCGAGCCGCGCCGCTGGAAGCTGCTCATCGCGAAGGCGATCGCGACGGCCCTCTGGGGGCTCTTCTACGGCGCGGCCAGCCTGCTGCTCGGGGGCGCCATGGGGATCCCCCTCCTCGTCACGAAGGGCGGGTCGCTCTCGGCGCTCTTCGACCAGGCGGGCGCGGTCCTGCCGGGCTTCTTCGCCGGCTTCGCGCTCCTCGCGCTCTTCGGCGCGGGGCTAGGGGCCCTCATCAAGAACCAGATCGCGGCGGTGGTGAGCATCCTCGCCATCACCTTCATCATCGAGCCGGTGATCGACGGGATCGTGCCCGAGGCGGGCAAGTGGCTGCCCTTCGCGGCATCCGCCTCGCTCGCCGGCGGCCTCGTGCGCCCGGCCGAGCACACCGAGCTCCTCGCGCTGTGGCTGGCCGCCATCGTCCTCGCCGCCTGGGCCTTGGTGCCGATCGTGCTCGGGTACTTCGTCACCCTCCGGCGCGACGTCACCTGAGCCCGGGCTACCCCGCCTACGGGCTCGGGCGCTAGCGTCGCCGCCGTCGAGGTCCCGACGAGAAGGGAGCGGCCGGTGCCAGAGACCGGAGCAGACGACAAGCCATTGATCTTGCGCGAGCGCCGCGGCCAGGTCGAGGTGCTCACCTTGAACCGACCCGAGGCCCGCAACGCCGTGAACGGCGAGGTGGCAAAGCAGATGACCGCAGCGCTCGACGACCTCGACAAGGACGAGGACCTCCGGGTCATCATCCTCACCGGGGCCGGCGACAAGGCGTTCTGCGCCGGCATGGACCTGAAGGCCTTCGGGGCCGGCGGCGGGGGGTCGATCGGCGGCGGCACCGGTGGCTTCGCGGGCTTCGCCCGACGCGACATCCCGGTCCCGGTCATCGCGGCGGTGAACGGCCCGGCGCTCGCCGGGGGCTTCGAGCTCGTGCTCGCCTGCGACCTCGTGGTCGCGGCCGACCACGCCATCTTCGGCATCCCCGAGGTGAAGCGGGGCCTGCTCGCCGCGGGCGGCGGCCTCGTCCGGCTCCCGAGGCGGATCCCCATGGCCATGGCCATGGAGCTCGCACTGACCGGCGACTCGATCACGGCCGAGCGGGCGCTCGAGCTCGGCCTCGTCAACGCGGTGGTGCCGGCCGAGCGGGTCATGGACGAGGCGCTGGCCCTGGCCGGGCGGATCATCGACAACGCGCCGCTCTCGGTGCGCTACTCGCGCCGGCTGGTGCAGCAGGTCGGCGACGTCACCGAGGAGGAGGCCTGGACGCTGAGCGACGAGGCGACGGCGAAGGTCTTCGGCTCGGCCGACGCCATGGAGGGCCCGCTCGCCTTCGCCCAAAAGCGCGCCCCCAAATGGACGGGCCGCTGAGCCACCACGCGGGCTCGCTCGCCGACACCCTCACCGCGGTCCGCCTCTCCCTGCACGTGCTCGGGGCGGCGGTCTGGGTCGGGGGCCAGATCGTCCTGGCCGGCCTCGTCCCGACGGTGCGCAAGCTCGCCCCCGAGGGCCCGAAGGCCGCAGCCAGGGCCTTCGCCCGCCTCAGCTGGCCCGCCTACGGGCTGGTCGTCGCGACCGGGCTCTGGAACATCGCCGCCAGCCACCCCTCGGCGCAGTCGGGCGCGTGGCGGGTCGTGCTCTTCGTGAAGGTCGCGGTCGTCGCGTTGGCCGGGCTGGCCGCGCTCGCTCACAGCCGCGCGACCACCCGCGGGGGCCTGGCGCTGTGGGGGTCGGTCTCGGGCCTGACCTCGCTCGCCGCTCTCGTGATGGGGGTGCTCCTCGCCGGTTGACCGCCGCCCGGGTCACCCCGGGCAAGGGGCGGTAACCTGGCTGGTGGCTATGCCGCCCGGCGGAGTGCCGAGGAGGGTGTGAAATGTTGGCAGAGATCTTTGGCCTCGATGCCGTGGTGGTCGTGATCGTCGTGGTCGTCGTCCTCTTCGGGAGCGCCGCGATCCCCAAGCTCGCGAGGAGCCTCGGGTCGGCCCAGAACGAGTTCAAGAAGGGGATGGCCGAGGGCAAGGGCGAGGACGCCGCCAAGAACTCGACCGGCACGGCGGACGACCGGGGGAACGCCGGCTAGCGAGATCCGACGAGCCCGTGCCTGGACGGGCCTCCGAACAGGAACTTCGTTTTCCAAAGTGCAGTTGGCTAAGGTTCGCCAACGTGGACCTCTGGGGCGGCCCTCGGCACGGCGAATCCTCGGCATTGCGGCCCGGGGACGCTCCTCCGCCAGAGGCCCCCGAGGCGGCGAGCGGCCCCATCGGACGGCTCCGCTCGAGGTGCTCCACGATGCGGGCGCGGCGCCTCGTGCCGCTCGCGATCCTCGCCCCCATCGTCCTCGCCGGTTGCCAGCTGCCCTCCTTCGGGGCCTACAAGGGGGCGACCTCCCAAGGCCAGGACGCCTACAAGCTCTGGCAGGGCTTCTTCATCGCCGGCATCGTCGTGGGCGGCTTCGTCTTCCTCCTCATCGTGTGGGCGGTCTTCCGCTACCGGCGGCGCCACGACGCCGTGCCCCGCCAGACCCAGTACCGCCCGGTCATCGAGATCCTCTACACCGTCATCCCGATCTTCATCGTGGCCGGCCTGTTCGTGTTCACCGTGATCACCGAGAACGAGGTCGACGCGGTGCCCAAGTCCCAGGTCACCATCGACGTGACGGCCTTCCAGTGGGGATGGCAGTTCTATTACCCGGCCACCGGCAAGGTGGTGATCGGCCAGACCCTCGAGCAGCCCCAGATGGTCCTCCCGGTCAACCGGGCCGTGACCATCCACCTCGAGTCGGCCGACGTCGTCCACGGCTTCTACGTGCCCGAGTTCAACTTCAGCCGCTACGCGCAGCCCGGCGTCGTGAACACCTTCAACTTCAACGTGCTGCACACCGGCGTCTACCGCGGGCAGTGCACGCAACTCTGCGGCCTCTACCACTCCCTCATGCTCTTCAGCGTGCGGGCGGTGACCCCGGCGCAGTTCGACGTCTGGGTCCACCAGACGAGCGGGAACCGGCCGACGATCGGACAGCTGAAGCAACAGATCCGTGCGAACGGGCCCGGAGCGTGACGTCGTGACTGACCTGATCAACCCACCGCTCACCGACAACGGGTCCCACGGGACCTCGGTCGTCGAGATCTTGCAGCAGCACGGGCACGAGGAGCACGGGCCGACCGGCATCCTCAAGTGGCTGACGAGCACCGACCACAAGGTGATCGGCATGAGCTACATGATCACCTCGCTCGTGCTCTTCTACATGGCCGGGATCATGGCGCTCGTCATGCGACTGCAGCTGGCCTCGCCGCAGAGCTCGCTCGTGTCGTTCCAGCAGTACAACGAGCTGTTCACGATGCACGGCAGCCTGATGCTGTACCTGTTCGCCGGGCCCTTCGCCTTCGGCGGTCTCGCCAACTACATCGTCCCGTTGCAGGTCGGCGCCCCCGACATGGCCTTCCCCCGCCTGAACGCCCTCTCGTACTGGCTGTATCTCTCGGGGTCCATCACGATGATGATGGGCTTCCTCGTCGCCGGCGGCGCAGCGAGCTTCGGCTGGGTGGCGTACGCACCCCTGTCGAACGCCACCAACTCCCCGGGGGCCGGCGGGGACATCTGGATCATGGCCCTCGTGCTCACCGGGTTCTCGGCCATCTTCACCGGGGTCAACCTGGTGGCGACGATCTTCTACCTGCGCGCCCCGGGCCTCACCATGTTCCGGATGCCGATCTTCACCTGGAACATGCTGGTGACCGGGATCCTGATCCTGATCGCCTTCCCGGTGCTCACGGCCGCGCTCGTCATGCTCTTCTGCGACCGGCACTTCGGGACCCACATCTATTCGGTCCAAGGCGGCGGGTCACCGATCCTCTGGCAGAACCTCTTCTGGTTCTTCGGCCACCCCGAGGTGTACATCCTCGCCCTGCCCTACTTCGGGATCGTGACCGAGATCTTCCCGGTCTTCTCCCGCAAGCCGGTGTTCGGCTACAAGGGAATGGTCTTCGCGACCCTCTCGATCGCGGCCCTTTCCACCGGGGTGTGGGCCCACCACATGTTCACGACCGGCGTCGTGCTGCTGCCGTTCTTCTCGCTCCTGTCGCTCCTCATCGCGGTGCCGACCGGGATCAAGTTCTTCAACTGGAGCGGGACCATGTGGCGCGGCGAGATCCAGTTCTCGGCGGCGATGCTCTTCTCCATCGGCTTCCTGTTCGCGTTCTTGATGGGCGGGGTGACCGGCGTCATGCTCGCCTCGCCCCCGATCGACTTCTTCACCCACGACACCTACTTCGTGGTCGCCCACTTCCACCAGGTGCTCTTCGGCACGGCGGTCTTCGCCGGGTTCGCAGGCCTCTACTACTGGTACCCCAAGTTCTTCGGCCGGATGCTCCGGGAGAACCTGGGCAAGTGGCACTTCTGGCTGATGTTCATCGGCTTCTGGGTGACCTTCATGCCCCAGTACATCGTCGGGCTGCTCGGCATGCCCCGACGTGTCGCCGTCTACCCCACGAACCTCGGATGGCAGAGCTACAACATCATCTCGACGGTCGGCGCGTTCGTCATCGCCGCGTCCTTCGCGGTGCTCCTTTGGAACCTGTGGGTCTCATGGCGCCACCCGGTCGTCGCCGGCGACAACCCGTGGGACGCGCACACGCTCGAGTGGTTCACCACCTCGCCGCCGCCGCACCACAACTACTCGCACCTGCCGCCGATCCGCTCGGAGCGCCCGACCTGGGACTACAACCACCCCGAGGCGCCCGCCGTCGGGCACGGCGAGGGACGCCCGCCGCACGGACGTGAGAAGGTGATGGTGACGCAATGAGGATCGAAGCGCTGGTCTTGCTCGGGGTCGCGATCTTCTTCGGGATCACCGGGACCGTCTACTGGTTCACGAGCTACGAGGACGGCGGGACGATGATGCTCGTCGGCACCTGCCTCCTCGGCCTCTTGCCTGGCAGCTACTACTACTGGTGGCACAGGCGGATGGGCGACCGGCCAGAGGACCGGCCCGACGCCACCATCGAGGAGGGGGCCGGCGAGATCGCCACCTTCCCCGGGTCGAGCATCTGGCCCTTCGTGCTCGGCATGGGCGCCTTCATGCTCGTCTTGGCCTTCGCCTTCGGGATGTGGTTCTTCTTCCCGGCCGCCGGCCTGATGCTCACCGCGCTCGTGGGCGTCACCG
>DAHUZM010000185.1 GCA_027306525.1 Acidimicrobiaceae bacterium | reverse complement strand
TCGGTCGTCTTGGTGCGCAGCGGTTGGGGCCGCCATTTCGAGGATGCGGGTCGCTACGTCGGGCTCACATCCGGGGTCCCGGGTCCCGGAGAGGCCGGCGCCCACTGGCTCAGCGAGCTTGGAGTGTTCGCGGTCGGCGCTGACACGGTGGCATTCGAGCACATTCCGGCCGGCTCGGCGCACCGGCTGTTACCCGCACATCGACATCTGCTCGTGGAGGCCGGGATCTTTATCATCGAGTCCCTCGACCTCGAGGGTCTGGCTGCCGCTCACGGCTGGCGATTCACCTTCGTTTGCCTTCCCCTCAAGCTGATCGGAGCGACCGGATCGCCGGTGCGACCGGTCGCGATCGTGCCCGACTGAGTAGCGCGTTCGTTCCTATGGCACGGTGTGCGACGCGAGTCGAACTGGGCCGAACCAAAGGGCCCGTCTCGAATGACGTGCCGGTTTCCACTTAGTATCTGGCGCACCAAAACCTCGGAGGCGTAGGTGGGGGAGAAGAGTCCGCCTGAGGCCCGAATGCAGGGGGTCCAGGGAGTCGAACGAGCACTCGGCGTGCTCTCCCTCTTCGTCGAGTCTGACTCCCACACACTGGGTGTCACCGAGATCGCCCAGAAGCTGAATCTCTCCAAGGCGGTCGTCCACCGGATCCTGTCGACATTTCGCACACAAGAGTTCGTGGAGATGGACGAGACAACGCACCGCTACCGTCTGGGTCCCAAGATCCTGCTCCTCGGCCTGAGTCAGATCGACCGCCTGGAGTTCCGGACCGTGGCCCACGAGGTGATGACCGAACTCGTGGCCGTCACCAACGAGACAGCGACGCTCTCGATCAGAGTTGGTTGGGACCGCGTCTACATCGACCAGGTCACGCCAGATCGCGACATCAAGATGGTCGTGCAGCTCGGCCGACCTTTCCCGCTTCATACCGGAGCATCCTCAAAGGCACTGCTCGCATTCCTCCCCCTCGAGGAGCAGGACGAGTACCTCACGTCGCACGACCTGCTTCCCATGACCCCGAACACGATCACCGACCCGAAACGGTTGCGCGAGGAGCTAAAACAGATTCGGGCCAACGGCTACGCGACCTCCTTCGGGGAGCGTGACAGCAGCGCGGGTTCGGTTGCTGCCCCGATCTTTGGCCGTGACGACCGGCTGCTCGGCGTGATTTCCATCTCAGGTCCGGCCGAGCGGTTCCGCAGCGAAGCCGACAGCGCGGCACAGTCGTTGCTGGCAGCGACCCGATCGGTATCGATGCGGATGGGCCACCGGCTGTAGCGAAGCCTCAGGTTGGTTCGGACAACTTCAGCCGCCGGGCCGGCGTGAGTATGTCCGCGACCGGGCCGCCCATGGCGAGTGCGAGGACCGCCGCTCGAACACGCGCGATCTCCGGCGGGTCGAGGACGCGGGCGGCGTTGTCCGAGAACTTGACTTCGAGCTCCTCGAGGGCGAGCGGCCGCGCCGGACCGCCGCGGTTGGCGACGATGCGCTCCCGCTCCACGCGGCCGTCTGTGAGGCGGACCTCAAGCACCGCCGGGAACTCGTTCGGGAACAGGTCGGTGCACTCGGGGTCTGCGACCACCGAGACCTTTGCCATGTGCCTCCGCCGCTCCGGCGATTGCGCCAGCTCGTCGGTGAAGTCGTCAAGACCGACGCCCAGGCCCGAGCCGCCGAGGAGGCCGGCGACCACGGTGTACGGCCCGCTGAACTGGGCCTGATACCCGGTTTCGGGCGAGCGCTTGGTCTCGAGCGGTTCGCCGATGGTCCGGATCGTCGGCTCCGCGACGCCGAGCGTCATCGACTCGATGTCCTCCACGCGAACCCCGCGGGCCCGGAGTGCAAGCGCGGCGTCGATCCCGGCGTGCGTGAAATGATTCGCCGGGTATGGCTTGAAGTGCACAACCGGCATCACCCAGTGCTCACCAAGCCCCTCTGTGACCTCCTCGGGCACATAGGCGCCGGTGAGGAACGCGGTGAAGAACCCGAAACGCCCCTCAAGCGCTGTCGCCGGCCCGGTGAACCCGCGCTGCGCGAGCAGTGCTGCTGACAGCGCGGACTGGGCGGCCCAGCCGCAGTGGAGCCGCTTCACACTGCCGCCAGAACGGTTCGCCTCGATCACTCCGCCGGCCATGCTGACGGCGATTGCCATGGCGTGTGCGATTTCCATTTCGTCACAACCGAGAAGGGCGGCGGCAGCGCCTGCAGCACCGATCGCGCCGCAGATCGAGGTTGCGTGCTGGCCTCGGTCGAAGTATGTGGAGTTCCGCTCATCGGGGTTGTACCCAGCCATCCCCAGGCGGACGCACACCTCCACTCCGGCAGCTGTCGCTGCGAGGAACTGTCTCCCATCGGCGCCGCCCGCTTCGGCTGCGGCCAGACAGGCTGGGACGATTGTCGCGCTGGGATGCAGCACGGAAGGCAGGTGAGTGTCGTCGAAGTCGAGGGAGTGGGCCAACGTGCCGTTCACGAGTGCGGCCAGCGGTGCTGGGAGCGGGTGATCGACACCGAAGGCGCGCGATTCGGGTCGGCCACCTTGTGAGACGGCAAACGCACGGATCGCAGCGCTGGTGTCCAGTTCGGAGGCGGCGAGGCAAATCCCGACGGTGTCGAGGACGTGCTCGGTGGTGCTCTCGAGGATCGGCCCTGGCAATCCGGCCACCACGGCCGAAGCGGTCATGGCTGAGAGCCGTTCGATCATTGTCTCTTGGTCAGCCAACGATGCCCCGCTCGCGGAGGTCGGCGATCTCGGCTTCGGTCATGCAGAGCTCCCCTTCGAAGAGATCATCACTATCGGCTCCCTGCGGCCGCCCGGTGAAGCGAATAGTTCCCGGGGTCTCGGACAGCTTGAACAGCACGTTCTGCATGAGCACCGTCCCGAGGTCAGGGTCCGGGACCCGTGCGAAGGTGCCGCGGTGATCCACCTGGGGGTCGGCGATCAGGTCCGAGACGTCATAGACCGGTGCCACGGCCGCCTCGACCCGGTCGAACTCGCGGACGACCTCGTCCCTCGTGTGCTGGATCACCCACTTGGCGACCGCGGCATCGAGAAGCTCGACGTGTTCGGCGCGGCCGGTGCCGGTCGCGAACCAGGGCTCGTCGACAACGTCCGGAAGTCCGACCAGCTGCATCACGCGGGTCGCGATGGCCAGGGCACTGGTCGACACTGCGACCCAGCGCCGGTCTGAGGTTTGGTAGAGGTTCCGGGGCGCGTTGTTGGTCGATCGGTTGCCGGTGCGTTCGGGCACGACCCCGAGCTGATCGAAGACGGTCGGCTGCGGGCCGAGGACCGTGACGAGTGGTTCGAGGATGGCGAGGTCCACCACCTGGCCTACTCCTGATGCGTGATCCCGGTGGTAAAGGGCCATGCACGTCGCCATCGCGGCCGTAATCCCGGCGATCCCGTCGGCGAGCCCGAAGGGTGGGAGAAGGGGTGGGTCCCCGGGGACGCCGGTCATCGCAGCGAAGCCCGACATTGCCTCGATGAGCGTCCCGAATGCTGGTCGGTGGGCGTACGGGCCGTCCTGACCAAACCCGCTCACCCGGGTCAACACAAGGCGTGGGTTGATCGTGTGAAGCGTGTCCCAATCGAGCCCCCACCGCTCAAAGGTGCCTGGCCGAAACGACTCCACGATCACGTCGGCCGTCTTGGTCAAGAGCTTCAAGATGTCGGCGCCTTCGGGCTGCCCGAGATCGATGCCGATTGTCCGCTTGTTGCGCCCCAGCATCTTCCACCAGAGCGCGACTCCGTCCTTGTCCGGGCCATGGCCCCGGAGCGCGTCGCCGAAGGCCGGATGTTCAATCTTGATGACGTCCGCGCCGAAGTCGCCGAGCACCTGGCACGCGAGCGGACCTGCGACGATGTTGGAGCAATCGAGGACACGAATGCCCGAGAGGGGGCCGCTCGGGGTGGGGGATTCGCTCACGATGTCCCTTTCGGGGTCTCGGTTGAACGGAAACTCATCGTTCGGCACGAAGCGGAACTGCATACGGGTCGTATCCATAAACCCAGTCACGGACGTTCCAAGTCGCCGATGTGTCGACCCGCGAGCCGATCTGCATGCGATCGGTCCTCTGCCGTCGGATCTTGTCGTAGCGCTCGAGGGGGCCGGACAGGTCGGCTGCCATCACCCCTTCGAGGCACCGGCCGAGCACCGCTGCGTCCTCGATCGCCATGGACGCTCCCTGGGCCATGAACGGCACCATCGGGTGGCTGGCGTCGCCGAGCAACGTGATCCGACCCACGGTCCAGCGTTCCAGCGGAGGTCGGTCGTATATGGCGAACTTATAGACCTCGTTGACCGCTTCGACCAGCTCGGGGACCGGAGCCGCGAATTGACTGAAGTGGTTGACCAGGCTGGAGGGATCACCCTTCGCGGTCCACGACTCCGAGACCCACTCCTCTTCGGGCACGACGCCCACGACGTTGACGAGCGTCCCCGAGGCGATCGGATAGTGCACCAGATGATGTTCGGGCATCGGGCCCCACCACTTGGTCGACGTGTTCGGGATCTCGAGGTGCGCAACCGCGTCCGACGCAACGAGGCCCCGGTAGGCGACGGTGCCGGAGAAGGTGGGCTGGTCGTCGCCGAACAGCGCCGATCGCACGGTGGAGTGGATGCCGTCGGCACCTACGGCAAGGTCGCCAGTCGCGTCGGATCCGTCGGCAAACCCGACGGTCACATGGCCGGATCCCTGCTCGATCTCGACACAGCGCTTCTGGAGGTGCAGTCGCTCCGCCGGAAGCGCGCCAAGCAGCGCGTCCAGGAGTTCGGGCCGATAGACGAGGTAGTGGGGTGACCCATACTGGAGCGGTTCGCCGTTCACGGCATAGCTCCCGAGCAGCTCTCCGGTCGCCCAGTCGCGGCTCTCGAGGGCATGGGGTCGCACTGCGATCGCATCGAGTGCGCGCTCGAGGCCCAGGTGGTGGAGAACCCGCGACGAGTTGGGCGAGATCTGGATCCCGGCACCGATCTCGCTGAGGGAGCCCACCTGCTCGTAGAGGTCGACCTCTAGCCCGGCTTGCCTCAGACTGATTGCGGCGCAGAGTCCGCCGATCCCCGCGCCGAGGACGATCGCGTGGGGCCGTTCAGCTGCCACCGATTAGCCGTGCTCGTCAACGAGGTGCAGCCTCGTTTCGAGGGTACCGAGTTCGTCGGCGGTGATCGAGACCACCCGGTTCTCGGGCGCTGCAAGATCGACGCTGCGGAGGGGGAAGTCGGGTTGGTGCTCGAATGCACCGAGTGAGACGACGTCGCCGGGCTCCAAGGTGATCCACTTGGTGATCTCCTCGATCGTGCGCTCAGCCGTGAACTCGTAGTCGTCGACGACACCCTTCTGGACCACGTTCTGCCCGACCCTCGTGATCACCTCGATCTGGTTGAAGGGCCGACCGAGGTCGCGGAGCGGCACCATCCATGGACCGAACGGGCACATTCCGTCGGGGCTCTTCGAGCGGACCATTTGGCGGGTGACCATGGCCTCTCGGGCTTGGTCGACGGCCGTGCGGATCGAGAGCGTGGTTCCGTCCTGCTGGACGAAGCGGCCCGCGAACATGTCGTTCAGAAGGCACACGCCGGCCACCACCGACCATGCGTCGGCCGCAGCCACGTGGCGCGCTCGGCGGCCGATGATCAGGCACACTTCGCCCTCGGTGTGGACCGGGCGCATGACCTGCCAGGCTTCGACCGTGGCGAGATGCCCGATCGCCGACGAGCCGGCCTTCATGAAGTACATCGGGCGAGGCCACTCGTCCTGGATGTCGGGGAGTAGGGGCACCGTCAGACTGTTCTTGCGGTTGCCCCCGACGAGGAGGACCTTTCCCGGGTAGGCCACTGGTGGGAGAAGGGTGACCTCGTCTTGCCGGAGAGTCCACGGGGCGGACGCGAAGTCGCCGCGGCGCCGGACTGCCTCCTCGAGGTCGAGAATGAGCTGGTCGGTGTACGGGCTGAGTTCGAGCAGTTCCTTGATCGAGCCCGGGAATGGTGCGCCGATAAGGCCGAGATCTACGGCAGCGTGACCGAGATCCACGAGGTGCTCTTCATCGACGACCCCTACCGGCCTCGCCGTTCCACCACGGATCTGCACGGTGCCGAGTCGCACTGGGACCTCCTTCTGATGGTCTGTTGTTCCGTTCTCCGAAACGCCGTCTCATAATAGGAGGGAGCCGTCAGGATACGCAAGGGGACCGGAGGTTGGCAGGAGTCTCGACGATTCGATAAGAATGTCCCGGTGAAAGGAACATCGTTCCGATGAGTCTAGCCCCCTCGCTAGGCGCGCACTTGTACGTCCCGGGTGACCAGCCGCAAATGATCGCTAAGGCGGACACGCGCGGTGCTGATGCGATCATCTTCGATCTCGAGGACTCGGTTGGCGAGAATTCAAAGGATCGAGCGCGCGATCTCGTGGGCGCGGCGCTTCGAGGCCCCTCTTGGAGCGTGCCCAGGTGGGTTCGGATCAACGGCTTCGCCGGCCGACGGGACGACAGGCTGCGCGGCGACCTCGACGCCGTCGTTTCGGCCTCGTTGTCCGGAGTGATCGTCTCGAAGATCGAATCGCCCGACGAGCTCTTGGCAGTCGACTCGCTGCTCAGCGATCTGGAGGCGCGGCGTGGACTCGCGGAGGGCTCGACTGCCGTGGTGCCGCTGATCGAGTCGGCTCGCGCACTCGAAAAGATGCGCCGGCTGGCTGGCGCCCCGCGCGTGGAACGCCTGCAGCTGGGCGAGCGCGACCTCGCAGCCGATCTTGGAATCGAGATCGGGCCCGAAGAGCACGAGCTTCTGGTGTGGCGAAGCCAACTCGTTGCCACCTCCCGGGCGGCGGGGCTCTCCGCTCCCGTCGCGTCGGCTGAGCCGGCAATCGCGGACCTTGCTGGCCTCGCTGTGACGAGCCAAAGGCTTAGGAAGTTGGGCTTCGGTGGACGAACGGCCGTCCATCCGTCGCAGGTGGCCGTGATCCAACGCGCCTTTACTCCTGATCCCGCGGACATTGCGCATGCTCGGACGTTGCTTGCGAGCTACGAGGTCGCTGTGGCCGAGGGGCGAGCAGTGGCCGAAGGTCCCGATGGGGAGATGGTCGACGAAGCGGTGGCCCGTTCGGCTCGTCGCCTTCTTGCACAGGCCGGGGAGTGAGCCCGCCATTGCGGCCATCGGCGGCGTCCGGCTAGGTTTTGGAACATCACTCCGCAAAGCGGAACGGGCGGCAAATCCAGGTCAGGAGGCCACATCGGTGAGCAAGTACGACCTGCTCGTGACCGACGCACTGGTGGTTGATCACGAGAGCGCGGAACCGGTCGTCTCCGACATCGCGATCAAAGAGGGGCGAATCGCCGCAGTCGGCTCGTTCTCGAGCGCCGACGCGGACGACGTGCTCGACGCGAGCGGCTTGATGGCGTTCCCCGGCCTCATCGATGCACACCAGCATTGGGGCATCTATAACCCACTCGAGATCGACGCTCGGAACGAGAGTCGTGCGTGCGCGCAAGGCGGGGTCACGTCGAGCCTCAACTACATGCGGACCGGGCAGTACTACCTGAACAAGTCGGGACCGTATCGAGCATTCTTTCCCGAGGTGCTTGCCCGTACCGAAGGCAGGGCCTTCGTCGACTACGCCTTCCACCTTGCGCCGCTCATGTCCGAACACATCGAAGAGATTCCCGCACTGATCGATGATTTCGGCGTGACCTCATTCAAGATCTTCATGTTCTATGGGAGCCACGGCCTCCATGGACGGTCCGACGATCAGTCGTCGT
>DAHUZM010000173.1 GCA_027306525.1 Acidimicrobiaceae bacterium | reverse complement strand
ATGGACAACTCGCAGATCCGCCGGTAGCTGAGCGGGTTCCGCTTCTCGGGCGAGTTCAGGATCAGCCGTCCGATCGGCGGGTCCTTCTCGTAGATGATCTCCTCGAAGTCGTCGGTGGGGATCCGCTCCTCAAAGCGGTAGTTGCGCATCCCCTGCTTCTTCTTGGGCATCGAGTCTCCTTTGTCCGGGTGTTCCGTGACGATGCTGAGGTTGGTGCTGGGTGGATGGGTCAGGAGAGCAGCGGGTCCCGAGGGAGCCCGAGAATGCGCTCACCTATCTGGTTTCGCTTGATTTCCGATGTTCCGCCACCGATAGCCCAGACCCGTGCGCCGAGGATGTGCGTCGAGGTGTTCGAGTCCAGGTTTTCGAGGTATGCGAGGTCGGGTCCGGCCAGTGTGGCGAGCGCGTGCGCCCCGTCCAACATGGACTCGGTGAACGCCAGCTTGGTGATCGCAGCCTCCGGGCCCGGCCCGCTTCCCGAGACCGCGCGGTAAATGCTCCGAAGGTTCACCAGCTCGTTGGCCTGCGCCGCCGCGATGCAGCGCCCCACCCGGACCCCGCCGCCGGGGAGCCGGTCGGGGTGCGCATCGAGTGCATCGATGAGTTCCTGGGTGGGGAGGCCGACCGATGTCCCGGCACCGACGCTGATGCTCTCGTTGCCGAGTGTGGCCCGGGCCACGGTCCATCCGCCGCCGACCTCGCCGACGACGTTGTCGTCAGGCACGAAGACATCGGTGAGGAAGACTTCGTTGAACCCGGAACTCCCCGTGAGCTGGCGGAGCGGCCGTATCTCGACTCCGGGGTCGTGCATGTCCACGACCATCATCGTGACCCCCGCGTGCTTCGGCGCATCGGGATCGGTGCGGACCGTCGCCAGCCCGAAGTTCGCTTCGTGGGCGCTGCTCGTCCAGACCTTTTGGCCGTTGACCATCCAACCGCCTTCGACCTTCACTCCCCGGGTCTTGATGCTCGCCGCGTCGGAGCCGGCATCGGGTTCGCTGAAGAGCTGACACCACTCGAGCTCGCCGTGGAGCATCGGCTCGACCCAACGCGAGATCTGCTCCTCGGAGCCCTGCTGGATGAGCGTCAGGGTCACATAGGCGGTGATCGGCGGGTACACGGGCCGGGTGATGCCGGCCTTCGTGAACTCCTCTTCGATGACCAGCTGCTCGACGGCCTGGGCCGAGCGCCCCCAGGGCTTGGGCCAGTGGGGCATGGCGTAGCCTTCGTCGAGCATCGCCGTCCTCCGAGCGCCTTCATCGAGGCCCTTCGCCCGCTCGGCGAAGTCCCGGACCTGGCCACGGATCGCGTCGGCCTCCGGCGGGAGTTCCAGTGCCCGCGTGCGTCTCACGCCCCGACGCGTGATGTCGGTCACGTCCTGTGCGGCGTCTGCCTCGCTCACGAGGGCCGAGATGGCGAGCGCCCGTCGGAAGTAGAGGTGGGCGTTGTCCTCCCAGGTGTAGCCGATCCCTCCATGGACCTGGATGTTCATTTCCGCGTTAGTTGCGGCAGCGGGCACTGCGACGGCCGCAGCGATGGCGGCCGCAATCGAGAGCTGATCGCCACCGCCGGCGACTGCTCGTGCCGCGTCCCACGTGGCAGCGGTCGCGAGTTCGGTCGCCAGCGCCATGTTGGCGCAATGGTGCTTGACCGCTTGGAAGACGCCGATCGGGCGACCGAACTGGTGGCGAACCTTCGCGTAGGCCGAGGCGACATTTGTGCATTCCGCGGCTACGCCGGTGGCCTCGGCGGCGAAGAGCACCCTCGCAAGGTCGACGAACAGCCTCCGCGCTCCGGTGATCCGCTCGCCGGCCGTTCCGGACAATCGGACCCGGGCCGAGCGGCGGGATGGATCCATGTTCGGCGGGGTCGATCGTTCGAGCCCGGGCGCGGACGTCTCGAAGAGGACGACGTCATCACCGTCGGGCAACAAGATGACGTCACTGACGCCGGCGCTCACGACCGCGGGAGCCGAGCCGCTCCAGCCGCCGGATCCGGCGGTGAGCTCGGCCGTCAAGCCGACCGCTCCCACGACGGAGCCGTCGGCAAGTCCCGCAAGGTACTTCTGCTTCAGGCTCTCGGATCCGGCGGCCGCGAGGGTCGCGCTGACGACCAGGGTAGGGACGAGAGGCCCCGGAACCACGGCTCGACCGAACTGCTCCACGAGGACGGCGAGCTCGGGAAACCCGAAGTCGGACCCGCCCACCTCCTCGGGGAGGTGCAGGCCAAGCCAGCCCATGGTGGCGATCTCACCCCAGAACGGGGGGAGGGCATCCGACCCGGCCTCCAGCAACGCGCGGCTCGCGCCGATCGCATCGTTCTTGTTGAGGAACGAGCTGACGGTTTCTGCCAGCGCCTGGTGTTCTTCCGCGATGCCGATGGACATGGGCCCGACCTCTTGTTGCCTTGAGCTTTACATAGTGTGCATCATTGCTTATCTCAGCGCCAACCCCTTTGGGGCTCACTCGCGCGCAGAGTCTGTTCGTCGGCGAAAACGCTCCGGCGGGCTCGACCCCCGAATCCTCAGCGGGTCCGCCGCTGGAGGATCCGCGTACAGAAGCTCCCGAACACGGCGGTGGCCTTGCTCGTTCGCCCAACTGAACGACGCAAGTCGTCTTTGTTCTGCCGCTCGTTGCACCCGGCACGCGGTGGTCGCAGGTTCGCTCTACTCCTACAGTGGAGTCCGATGTACCTGAACGAGTTCGCACCGTCGTTGGCGCCACTCGACATGACGCGGACCGAGGAGTTCGCAAGCCTTCTTCGCAGCGCGACGGACCTCGGAATCCCCCATGCGCCGAACGTGCGCTATCTCTCCCGGCAGACTGTGATCAGGGGACTGCGCTTCCACTTCCTCGAGTGGGGCGATCCGAACGCCCCCGCCGTCCTCCTCCTCCACGGGGGGAACCAATCCGCCCATTCGTGGGACCTGGTGAGCCTCCACCTGGCGGATCGCTATCACGTCCTCGCGTTGGACCAACGAGGACACGGCGATTCCGAGTGGACACGTGATCAGGACTACACCTTCGAGACCCGGGGACTCGATGCGTTCGAATTCGTGGCTGATCAGGGACTTACGGACCCTGTCGTCATCGGCCACTCAATGGGTGGGTATGTCGCCATGACCCTGGCTCTGACGTACCCGCACCTGGCGCGGGGGCTTGTGCTCGTCGACGTCGGTCCAGAGTTGAGTCAGCGTGGTGTCGAGGTCATCCGCGATTTCGTGACACACAACGTCGAGTTCGACGACCTCGACCAGTTCTTGGACGTCGTCGTTCGCTACGACCGCTTCCGATCACGAGAACACATCGCGCGCACCCTCAAGTACAACCTGCTGCGCCGGGTCGACGGCAAATTCGCGAGCAAGGTCGACCACCGGCGCCTCCCGGGTGTCCAGACGATGCCCAAGGCACCGACATTGGAAGACTTCAAGGTGTTGACCTGCCCGGTGTTGGTCGTCCGTGGCAACGAGTCCGACGTGTTCGATCCCGAGGCTGCACGCCGGTTTGTCGAAGCCCTGCCCGGGGGGCGTCTGGCGACCGTGGCTGACACTGGCCACAACGTGCACTCGGGGAATACGCCCGGGTTTCTCGAGGAGCTCGACCCGTTTCTCGACGGGCTCTCATGATTGTCGACAGAACTCCTTGGCTCCCAAGAAGCGGCACGGGGCGTCGTCGTCGCTTGCTGGAGCGCCGTCCAAGGTGACGATCGTGAGCACCGCTGGAGGCTCGAGGGATGGCCCGAGCCCCGGGATGATTCAGTGGTCGGAACACCAGATCGCCCGCCTGACTCCGTTCGGCGCTCCACTCACCTGAACGTCACGTGGCCGGACGGACACGACGGACCGATGCGGCTGGTCGGGCGAGGGCGTGACCTGCTGACCCCTGCCGACGGCGACCCACGCCCCGTCGCGCTCGACCACGTGACCATGGAAATCGACCGCCAAACGATCACTTCGGTTGAATCGCGTCGGCAGCACAGAGGAGTCCAGGCGTTGCTCGGCAGCAGCACCGCCAGGGGCGCTCGCGCGGCGCTCGGAGCCGCGTTGGGAGGCGAAACCGCATCGCTCCTCCGTTTCATCCTGGACGACGTGCCGATCGTCACTCGAGTCGGCGGAATCGCTTGGTCACAACACGAGCGGCCAGCGAGCACAGGGGGAGAGGGGTCCCAGGAATCGTCCGCCGTCAGGGAGCGGATTCGCCACGGTCCGACCATCTGTTCGGGTCTTCGAGCCGGTGGTTACAAGGACATCAGCTTCGACAGAGGCATTGTGTGGCCACACCACTTCCGGCTCGCCGGTGAGCTCATGGAACCAAGGGATCCCTGGGCGTGGCACGAGATCGATCCCGCCCCATCGATTTGCTTCCGGTGCCGACGGCGCATGGACGTCTCCTCGGACGGCTCGGGCATGTTCCAGGTGGATGCCCATTACCGAGACAGCGTGTGGGGAAACAAGAACACCGAGTTGGCGTTGCACGAGTACTCGATGCGGGCGGCTGTTGTGGCAGCAACTGGAACGTTGCATTCGATCAGCGTGGAGCCCCGCGTGCTGCCCTTCCCCGAATGTCCGACAGTTTCCAAGCACGCCTCCATACTGGAAGGATCGCTCGTCATCGATTTCAGCACCAGCGTTGGACGTCGGTTGCGCGGGCTCGAGTGCTGCACGCACCTGAACGACATGTTGCGCGGGCTGGTTGAGGTCCCGGGCCTGACGAAGTTTCTCGAATGATGAGAGAGCGACGGGAGTCGCCAAGCGATCCGGCGTTCGGCTCGCAGCCCTGAGCCTGAATCGAATCGCCCTGTACTGCAGCGTGACCCTCGAGTGAGGGTCACGAAGGGTCGACTTCGCTCCATAGCTCGAAGAGTCGCGCGATCCGTGCGTTCGCCGTGAAGGCCGAGGGCCAGTGCGCCTTTGCTTGCAGACCACAGTCCACGTGCACTACCTGGCCCGTCACTGCACCGGCCCGGTCGGAGCTGAGGAACACGACCACCTCTCCAACCTCCTCCGGCGTCCCGGATCGCTCCAGGCAGGTCAATGCCGCAGTCGGATGTCCGGCCCGTCCCGCGACGACCAACGGCACGATTGCATTGGCTCGGATGCCGTGTCGACCATAACGGCTGGCGATGAACCGGGTCAGGGCGTTGAGCCCGGCCTTGAAGACGCCGTATCCCAAGCCGATCTCTTCACCCACCAGTGACGAGCTGGATGTCGTGAAGACGAACGAACCCCGGCTCCGCTCGACCATGGACGGAATCGTCAACGCGGCCACGAGCGCCGCTCCCCGGAGATTGATGTTGAGCGAAGAGGACCAGGCGTCGTCGTCGAGCTCGAACGGATCCTCCCCGGCCGTCGAACGATTGGAGCGCGCAGCGTTGTAGAACACCGCGTCGATCGGTCCGAGTTCCCGAGCCGCTCTGCGGACGGCCTCCTCGAGCTGGCTGCGCTCGCCGAGATCACAACCGAGCGCGATGGCGGTACCGCCGGAGGATCGGATCTCATCGACCAGGCGCCCGGTCGTTTCGTCCGTCCGTGCGACGAGCGCCACCCTGGCTCCCTCGCGGGCAGCGATCAGCGCGGCAGCCGAACCAATCTGTCGGCCAACACCGGCGAGGAACATCGTCCTCCCCTGCAGCAGGCCCGGAGCGATCGGCTCCACATCAGCCTCCTCGTCACGGCGCTCGCGTGATTCGAAAATCCCAGTTCGTACGGGTTGCCCAGCGGAGACGACCCGTCGTTTACCTTTACTGGAAGATTAGTTGAGAAGCCGCTGACAAGTTGGTAGGTTCGGCAGACCGAAATCAGGGGCCGAAGGGTCCCGAGGACGAGGGGGGGAACCCGAATTGCTTCCTCGAAGGCTTCTGCGAGGGACGTTGGCACTGGTGACGGCGCTGATGGGACTGGGCGTCGTGACCGCGGGGACGACTGCGCTGTCCACTCAGGTCGCGGCGGCAGCACCTGCGCCGATCAAGGTCGGAGTGATCTGCAGCTGCACCGGTGCGGCCGGAGAAGCCGAGACGTTGGTCACCAATGGCTACCTCGCCTGGGTGAAGGCGACCAATGCCTCGGGGGGGATCGCCGGCCACAAGATCGACCTCATCAACGAGAACGACCAGACGAACCCCGGACTCGCTGTCACCGAGGCGCACACGCTCGTCTCCGACGGGGTCGTCGCCGTCGAGGTCTCTTCCCTCGTGCAACAGGCCTTCCTCTCGGTCCTTGCATCTGCGAAGGTCCCGGTGGTCGGCGAATCGTTTGGTATCCCGGGCCTGCCGCAGAACACCGACGTCTTCGACCCCACCGACACGTTGAGCACGTTGGTCGCGAATGCGTCGCAAGTGGACCTCATCAAGGCGGCCAAGGTCCACAAGGTCGCTGACCTGTACGAGGCCCAGACCGGGAGCACGAGCCTCTCCCAGCTCGAGGCTGCGATCAACGCGACACCGGGCCTCAAGCTTGTCTACTCCGTCGCGACGTCCCTCACCCAGACGAACTACGAATCGGAGTGCCTCGCGGCGCAGCAAGCCGGTGCCACCGGGCTCATCGCAGGAACCGGAACCCCGGCGAACATCGAGGCCACCGCGTCCTCTTGTAGCCTGCAGGGTTACCACCCGGCCTACTTCGCCGGCACCGAGAACTGGGGAGCATTCCCGGCGCTTGCCAAGAACACCTGGATGTCGGGTGAGACGGTGCCGTACTTCTACACGAAGAGCCCGGCGATCAAGAAGTACCGGAGCCTCATGGACAAGTACTACCCGGGGCAATTCAAGAACCCGACGTTCGACCCCGGGAACTCACTTGGCATCTATGCCGGTGGTCTGCTGTTGCACGACGCGCTGATCAAGGGCGGACTCACGTCAGGGTCCAAGGCCACAGCAGCGATGGTCCTGAAGGGCCTCTATCGCCTCAAGGGAGACACGCTCGGTGGTCTTGCCCCGCCCCTCACCTTCAAGAAGGGCACCGACCACGCCATCAACTGCTGGTTCGAGAGCCGTTGGCACAACGGAAGGCCCGAGCTGGTCCATGGCGGCAAGGCCGTGTGCGTCAACGGCGCATCGTAGGTATCGAGAACTCGCGCAAAGGAGGCTGCATGCCGAAGAAGAAGCAGGGGATGCCGTTCTACCGCTTTGAGGAGCGGATCCCCACCGACGACTTCGAGGAGATCATCTACGAGAAGGACCCGCCGATCGGACGGCTGATCCTGAACTCGCCCGAGAAGCGGAACCCGCTCAGCTACCGGCGGATCTGCGAGTTGTCCAT
>DAHUZM010000166.1 GCA_027306525.1 Acidimicrobiaceae bacterium | reverse complement strand
GGTCCTCGCCGGCCTCGAGCATCCGGGCCAGCCAGTAGAGCCCGGCGTCGGGGTCCGATCCCCGCACGCTCTTGATGAGCGCGCTCGCCTGGTCGTAGTGCTCGGAGACCCCCTGGTGGAAGATGCGCCGGTCCCGCGCCGCGATGATCTCATCGATGCCGACGTGGGCCGGGTGCCCCGGGTGCCGGGCCCTGGCCAGGGCGGCGGCCGTCTCGAGGGTGTTGAGCGCGCTCCGGGCGTCGCCGGCCGCCGCAGCGCACAGCGCGTCGAGCGCGTCGTCCTCGGCGGTCGCCCCCTCGGCGCCGAGCGCCCGTTGGGCGATGACCCGGAGCTCCGCCTCGCTCAGCGGCTCGAGGCGCCACAGGGTCGAACGGCTCATGAGCGGAGCGTTCACCTCGAAGTACGGGTTCTCGGTGGTGGCGCCGATCAGCACCACGAGACCGTCTTCGACCGCCGGCAAGAGGACGTCTTGCTGGGCCTTGTTGAAGCGGTGGACCTCGTCGATGAACAGCAGGGTGCCCTGCCCGCGTTCGCCGAGCCGGCGATGGGCGTCCTCGAGCGCCGCTCGCACGTCTTTCACCCCCGAGGCCGTCGCCGAGAGCGGGACGAACGCCTTGTCGCTCGTCTCGGCCAGGACGTGCGCGAGCGTCGTCTTGCCCGTACCGGGGGGCCCCCACAAGATCGCCGAGCCAAGGCGGTCCGCCTCGGCGAGTGCCCGCAGCGGGCCCCGCGGCCCGACGAGGTGCTGTTGCCCCACCACCTCGTCGAGCGTGCGCGGCCGGAGGCGTGCGGCGAGGGGCGAGCGCTCCCTGAGCGCCGCGTCTGCCGCGGCGCCGAACAGGTCGCCGCTCGTCACTTCTTGGCCGGTGCCCTCACGAGGCCGAGGTCGCGCAGGGCACCGTCGGCGAGCGGCTTGGGTGCCCCGGTCATGAGGTCGGCACCCGACTGGGTCTTCGGGAAGGCGATCACCTCGCGGATCGACTCCTCGCCGGCGAAGATCGCGATCAGCCGGTCCAGCCCGATCGCGAAGCCGGCGTGTGGCGGCGCGCCGTAGCGAAAGGCCTCGAGCAGGAACCCGAAGCGGGCCTGGGCCTCCTCGGGCGAGAGCCCGAGCGCGTCGAACACCCGACGCTGGATGTCGGCGCGGTGGATCCGCACGCTGCCCGAGCCGAGCTCCCAACCGTTCAGGACCAGGTCGTAGGCCTGGGAGCGCACCGACAGCGGGTCGCTCTCCAGGCGCTCGAGATCCTCGGGGTGCGGCATCGTGAAGGGGTGGTGCGCCGCGGCGGGGTTCCCCTCCTCGTCGAGCCCCTCGAACATCGGGAAGTCGACCACCCAGACATAGCGGTGCTCGCCCTCGGCGACCCCCTGTGCACCCAGGTGCACGCGCAGGTTCCCGAGCACCCCACAGGCGAGGTCGTGCTCCGCAGCGATCGCGAGGACGAGGTCGCCCTCGACGGCGCCGCTGATCGCGAGGATTCCAGCACGCTCGTCGTCGCTCAGATGCGCTGCGAGGGGCGACTCGAGCGTGGCCCCCCCCTCGCCGGGGACCACCCGGAACCATGCCAGACCTGGAGCGCCCAGTCCCTTGGCCCGCTCGATCAGGGCGTCGATCCGGGCGCGGCCGAGCGAGCCCCCGCCCGAGAGGACGAGGGCCTTCACGCTCGGCGCCGAAAAGGCGCGGACCGAGGTCGTCGCGAACAGCGCCGAGAGATCGATGAGCTCCATGGAGAAGCGCATGTCGGGCTTGTCGGTCCCGAACCGATCGAGCGCATCGGCCCAGGTGATCCGGGTGATCTCGGCCGGCCGGGCCCCGGTGACCGCCTCGGACGCGTGAGCGACGGCGTCGCTCACGACCGCGATGATGTCGTCTTGGGAGACGAAGGAGGCCTCGAGGTCGAGCTGGGTGAACTCGACGGTGCGGTCGGCTCGAGTGTCCTCGTCGCGCATGCAACGAGCGATCTGGTAGTAGCGATCGAAGCCCGCCACCATCAAGAGCTGCTTGGCGAGCTGGGGGCTCTGGGGCAGCACGTAGAAGGACCCGTGGTGCAGGCGCGAGGGGACCGCGAACTCTCTCGCCCCCTCGGGGGTGGGCGACCACAAGAGGGGGGTCTCCACCTCACAGAACCCGTTGCGCTCCATGGCGGAGCGCAACGCGCCATTCACGGTCGCGCGCAGCCGGAGGTTCGCCTGCATCTTGGTCCGGCGCAGATCGAGATAGCGGTACTTGAAACGCAGCGCCTCGTCCGCCTCGACCCGGTCCACGATCGGGACCGGCGGTGTCTCGGCGGCGGCCAGCACCTCGAGCGTGCAGTCGTGGATCTCGACCTCGCCCGTCGACAGCCGAGGGTTGACCGTTCCCTCGGGTCGCCGCCGAACCACCCCTTCGACGCGCACGACGTACTCGCTTCGGACATCGAGGCGACCGTCGACGACGCACTGGATGATCCCCGTGTGATCCCGGAGATCGATGAAGGCGAGGTGCTCGCCGTGCTCGCGCCGGCGCGCCACCCAACCGCAGAGTGCGACGCGCTGATCGACATCGGCCGGGCCGAGCAGCCCGCACAACCCGGTGCGCATGGAGGTCGCCCGCTTCGGCGCCTCGTTGGTCATGGTGCCTCCCGCAATGCTCGCAACGCCTGGGCGATCTCGCCGCGAGGCACGCGTCGTTGTTCGCCACCACGCAGCGGGCGCAGCGCCACGGTGCCGCTCGCCTGCTCGTCGGCGCCCACGATGAGCGCAGCGTTCGCCCCGGATCGGTCGGCCGCCCGCAGATGGGCCTTGAGCGAGCGGTCGCCAAAGCCGCGATCGACGCGCAGGCCCGCCTCGCGCAGCTCGATGCTGAGGTCACGCGCCACGGTGCCGTCGAGCAGGTCGATCAGCCATCCGTCGAGGGGCGCGGGATCCGCCGGGAAGCACCCCACGGCGTCGCACGCGAGGAGCACGCGCTCGATGCCGATGCCAAAGCCGATGCCGGGCGTCGGCGGGCCCCCCATCGCCTCGGCGAGGCGGTCGTAGCGCCCGCCGCCCCCGATGCCGTTCTGCGCCGCCTCGATGGCGCCCGACGCGAACTCGAAGGTCGTGCGGGTGTAGTAGTCGAGGCCTCGCACCAGGCGGTGATCGATCTGCGCGGCGATGCCGAGCGCTCCGAGGCCGGTGCGGACCCGCTCGAAGTGCGAGGCGCAGTCCTCGCAGAGGTGGTCGATGAGCCTGGGGACGCCCTCGGTCGCGGCCCTGCACTCGGGTCGCTTGCAGTCGAGGACCCGCAACGGATTGGCGTCGATCCGTTGCCGGTGCTCCTCGCAGAGCTCGGCCCCGTGTTCGTGGAGGTACCGGGCGAGGATCTCCACGAAGGCGGGCCGGCACCGCTCGTCGCCCATCGAGTTGATGGACAGCACGTAGTCGCGCAGCCCGAGGGTGCCGAAGAAGCGGTTGGCCAGCCAGATCACCTCGACGTCGAGATCCGCGTGGGCCTCGCCCAGCGCCTCGATCCCCACCTGGTGGTGTTGGCGGTACCGACCGGCCTGGGGTCGCTCGTGGCGGAAGGCCGCGGTCAGGTACCACGCCTTCCACGGCAGGACCGGCCGGTGCTGGAGATAGGCGCGGACCACGGGGGCGGTGCCCTCGGGCCGCAGCGCGAGCATCGTGCCGTCCCGGTCCTCGAACTCGTACATCTCCTTGCCCACCACGTCGCTCGCCTCGCCGATGCCGCGGCGAAAGACCGAGGCGTCCTCGAAGACCGGCGTCTCGGCCAGTCCGTAGCCGGCCGAGTGCGCGAGCTCGGCGAAGCCGGCGACGAAGGCCTCCCAGCGCGCCGACTCGGGCCAGAGCACGTCGTGGGTCCCCCTCGGGGCGCGCGGGGTCCCGCTCGGGGTGCTGCCGGGCATCACGGACGCTTGCCCGGGAGCTGACGGTAGGCGTCGAAGACGCCGTCGAGGTACTTGAGCGAGCTGACGAGGGATTCGAGGTGGGCCGGGTCGGCCAGCTCGACGTCGAAGGCCATCCGGCTCACCCGGTCCGGCGTGGTCATCGTCCTCGCGGCGACGATGTTGAGGTGGTGCTCGGAGACCACCCTGCTCACGTCGGCGAGCAGCCGGGACCGATCGAAGGCCAGCACCTCGAGGGTCGCGAGGAAGATCCCCTCGCTCCCCCGGTCCCACTCGACCTCGATCAGGCGCTCCTCGGAGCGCCGCCCGAGGGCCATCGCGTTCGAGCAGTCCGACCGGTGCACCGAGACGCCACGACCCTGGGTGACGAAGCCCACGATCTCGTCACCGGGCACCGGCGTGCAGCACCGGGCCAGATGCACCATCACGTCGTCGAGACCCTCGACGTAGACGCCGGCGACCGGACGGCGCGACGAGCGCGGCCGCCGGAAGCCCAAGGAGGCCGTGGTGGGAAGCTGCTCCTCCTCACCGCCGCGCAGCTCGCGCGCGAGCCGCTGCATGACCGACTGCGGCGAGGCCTGGTGCTCCCCGATCGCCGCATAGAGCGCGTCGACGTCGGCGAGGTTCATCGACTCGGCCACCGCGCTCAGCGCGGCGGAGCCCAGGACCTTGTGGAGGGGCAGGCCGGCCCGGCGCAGCGCCTTGGAAAGCTCGTCGCGGCCGTTCTCGATGGCGTCCTCTCGGCGCTCCCGGCTGAACCACTGGCGGATCTTGTTGCGGGCTCGCGACGAGGCCACGATCTGAAGCCAGTCGCGCGAGGGACCGGCCGACGGCGACTTCGAGGTGAAGATCTCGACCGTGTCCGCCGAGCTCAGCTTCGTGTCGAGCGGCACCAGGCGGCCGTTCACCCGGGCGCCGATGCAACGGTGGCCGACCTCGGTGTGGATGGCGTAGGCGAAGTCGACGGGGGTCGACAGCGCAGGCAACGCGATCACCCGCCCCTTCGGGGTGAAGACGTACACCTCGTCTTGCTCGAGGTCGAGCTTGAGCGCCCGAAGGAATTCGACCGGGTCGTTGGTCTCCTGGTCGACGTCGGCGATGCGCTGCATCCAGGCGATCTCGCCGGCCGAGTCGCCCTGCTCCTTGTAGCCCCAGTGCGCGGCGATCCCGTACTCGGCCCGCCGGTGCATCTCCTCGGTGCGCACCTGGACCTCGATCGGCTTGCCGTCGAGACCGATCACGGTGGTGTGCAGCGACTGGTACAGGTTGAACTTCGGGGTGTTGATGTAGTCCTTGAAGCGGCCCTGGACCGGTGGCCAGATCGCGTGGATCGCGCCGAGGGCCGACCAGCAGTCCTTCTCGGTGTCGACCACGACGCGGATGCCCACGAGGTCGTGGATGTCGTCGAACTCCCGGCCGCGGACCACCATCTTCTCGTAGATGCTCCAGAGGTGCTTGGGGCGGCCCGTGACCTCGGCACTCACCCCGGCTGCCTCCAAGCGTTCGCGCACGGCGACCAGTACCCGCGCCAAGAGGTCCTCGCGCTGGGGCGCCCTCGTCGCGACCATCTGCTCGATCTCGGCATAGCGCTTGGGGTACAAGGTGGCGAAGGCCAGGTCCTCGAGCTGCCACTTGACCTGCTCGATGCCCAGACGGTGCGCGAGCGGTGAGTAGATGTCGAGGGTCTCTTGGGCGACGCGGCGCTGCTTCCACTCGGGCATCACGGCCAGCGTCTGCATGTTGTGGAGCCGGTCGGCCAGTTTGATGAGGAGGACCCGCCAGTCGCTCGCCATCGCGATGAGCATCTTGCGGATGGTGGCGGCCTGCTGGGCCTCCTTCGAGTCGAACTGGAGCCGGTCGAGCTTGGTGACCCCGTCGACGACCCGGGCGACCGTCGGGCCGAACTGCTTCTCGATCGCGTCCAGGGTGACGTTGGTGTCCTCGACCGCGTCGTGCAGGAGGGCCGCGGCGACCGTCGGGGCGTCCAACCCCAGTTGGGCGACGATCCGGGCGACGGCGACCGGGTGGGTGACGTAGGGCTCGCCCGAGTGCCGGAGCTGGTCGGCGTGGGCCACGAGCGCGGTGCGCCCCGCCTCGACGACCATGTCCACGCCTTCGCCGGGTCGCTGCTCGGCGAGCGCGCGCAGGACGGGCGCGAGGAGCTCCTCGAGGGCCGCATCGTCGGTGTCCGGGGGCGTGGCGACCCGGGCCAGGCTCACCATTCCCCCACGCTACTCGACGCCTCTCGCTCCCCAACCTCAATCGAGGGCGCGAACAGGGGGTTTGCGCCGCCTCAGCGGCGCTTCTTGGCGCCGCGCTTGGTGCCCTTGCGCGGCCTCGGGGGCGGGCGACGCTGGGCCCCGGCGCCCGGGCGGGCCTGCGCCGGCGAAGCGGCCCCGTTGCCCCCCTCACCGCCGCGCTCGGAGCGGGTGGTGGTTGCGGTGGCCGAGCGCGCCGCGCCCGGCCGCAGCGGACCGCTCCTCGCGATGCGGGCGCCGATCGGCTGGCGGCTCGACCCCGAGGAGCCCACCGCCAGCTGGGCCGCCTGCACCGGCGTGAGGACCCCGAGGCGCTCGCCACGCGCCGCGAGGCGCTGTCGGATGACGGCGTAGCGCTGCTCTCGCTCCTTCATCATGGCGAGGATCGGCGACGCGATGAAGATCGACGAGTAGGCCCCGCTCAGCAACCCGATGAAGAGGGCCAGGCCGTAGTACTGGAGGGTGACCGCGCCGAGCACCTCTGCCCCGATGACGAGCACCGCGAAGACGGGCAGGATCGCGACCAAAGAGGTGTTGATCGAGCGGGCCAGCGTCTGGTTCATGGACAGGTTGACCATCTCGGTGTAGGTCATCCGGCCCGAAGAACCGAGCCCGCGCGTGTTGTCCCGCACGCGGTCAAAGACGACGACCGTGTCATAGAGGGAGTACCCGAGGATGGTGAGGATCGCCACGACGGTGTCCGGGGTCACCTGGAACCCGAGCAGGGAATAGACCCCGGCCGTCACGAGCAGGTCGTGCACGAGCGCGACGAAGGCAGCGATGGCCATCTTCGGTTCGAACCGCAGGCTGATGTAGACGCCCACCGTGACGAAGAACGCGATCAGCGCGATGAGCGCGTGCTGGGTGACCTGGCCGCCCCAGGTCGGCCCGACCGTCGTGATCGACACCTCTTGATTGGGCGCCAGGCGGTGGAGCGCAGCAGTCACCTTGTTCTCGACCGCGCTGCGCTGGGCCGCCGGCAGCGAGTTGAGGTCCGCCTGCACCTGGACGGTCTTTCCGCCCAGGACCTCGACCGTCGGTTGGGGCAGGCCGGCCGCCTCGACCGCGCTCGTCACACGCGCCTGGGAGACGTTCTGTGCGCTGATCTGCCAGGCCGTGCCGCCCTTGAAGTCGATGCCGAAGTTGAAGCCCCGGACCGAGAAGGAGATCAGCCCGGCCACGATGATGAGGCCCGAGATGGCGAACCACCAGCGGCGGCGCCCGACGAAGTCGAAGCTGGTCTGGCCCCGATAGAGGCGCAGGAGCGCCCGGAGCGAGAACCGCCCGGAGCGCCGGGCACTGTCGGCGGCGACCATCGCGGCGCGGCCCTCGGCCTCGAGGACCTCCTCTTCACCGAGCGTCGCTTCGTCCAGCTCCTCGTCGCCGGCGTCGTCGAGCTCGAAATCCTCCTCGTCGAGCTCCTCGGGCGGCTCGCCGTCGCGCAGGCGCTGTGGGATCTCGACGTTCTTGAGCTCCTCGTTGTGCGGCTCGCGCGGGGCCATCACTCGGTGCCTCCGCTCACCGCGAGGCCGCGGTTGATCCCGATCCTCCTGGCCTCGGTCAACCGCTCACTGCGGCCGAGCAGCGACACGAGCGGGCGCGTGAAGAAGTAGGTCACGAAGACGTCGAGCAGTGTGGAAAGGCCGAGGAAGAAGGCGAACCCCTTCACCTCGCCGACCGCCAGCCAGTACAAAAGCACCGCCGCCAGCAAGGAGACGAAGTCGGCGGCCAGCACCGTGCGGAACGCCGAGCGGAACCCCCGATCGAGGCTCGTGCGCACCGTGCGCCCGGCGCGCGTCTCGTC
>DAHUZM010000159.1 GCA_027306525.1 Acidimicrobiaceae bacterium | reverse complement strand
TCCAGTCGGCGATCGACTGGGTCGGCGTGCCGACCTGCGCGGTGCCCGTCTTCACGGCTGCATTGAGCGAGGCCGGGAAGCCGTCGCCGCTCGCCGTCCCGTTGGTCACGACCCCCTGCATCAGCGGGATGATCTGGGCGGCCGACTGGGCGGACATGGCTTGCTTCCACACCGTCGGCTTGTAGGTCTCGACCACCTTGCCCTGGGCGTTGGTGACCTTCTCCAAGAAGTGCGGGGTCATCTCGGCCCCGTTGTTGGCGACCGCTCCGGCGATCATCGCGTTCTGCAGCGCGGTGATCTCTACGTCTTGCTGGCCGAAGGCGGAATAGGCCTGGCCGGGGACGCCCGGATTCCCGCCCGAGCTCATCGCGGCGGCCGACGGGTACAACGAGGGCTGGACCGCATGGCCCAAGACGTTGTTCTCCGGAGCGATGTCGAGCGGCGGCCGCTCGTTGAAGCCGTAGAGCGTGGCCTCGTTGGCGAGGTTGTTCGCCCCGAGCAACAGTCCGAGCTTCGCATAGCCGGGGTCACACGATGCCGGCAGCATCTGGACGATGGTTCCCCCACACGGGGTCGCCGCCGCCGCGGTCTTCGCGTCGTTGCAGATGGACTTGTTGGTCTGGGGGAGGGCCTGGCACCGCGACACTGGGTAGTTGTACGTGGCGAGCGTCGGATCGAGGTTGTAGATGGCAGAGGTCGTCACGATCTTGGCGGTCGAGCCGGGCTGGATCGGGTAGAAGGTCGCGAGCGGCAGGATCGGCTTGTATCCCTCGGAATCCGGTTGGTTGATCAACGCATAGGCCTGGGTCGCCGTCTTCACGGTGGGCGACGCGAGGGGCGTCGGGTCATAGGTGGGCAGCGACGCCATGGCCAGGATCGCCCCGGTGTGGGGATTGAGGATGACGATGGCGCCGTCTCTGTTGGGCCCGGGAAGACCCGCGAGCTCGTTCATGGCGTCTCGTTGGAGCCTCGGGTCGACGGTGAGGGTGATGTCGTCGACCGTGGGCGGAGGCGGATTGAGGAGCTGGCTGAGGGTCTGGATGGACTGCTTGTGCAGACCGAGCTGGGAGCTGTAGAAGCCCTCGACCCCGGTGTCGCATCCCACCGCTGCCACCGCGTTGTTGCAGAACCCGACCACCTGAGCGAAAAGCGACTTGGTCGGGTACACCCGCGTGTACTCGAAGCGGTTGGCCCCTCTCGATGCAACCCGGATCGACTGGGCGAGCACCGTGCCGTCGGCGGCGAGGATCTCCCCGCGTTGATTGTCGAAGCTCACGACCTGGTTGACCGGGTTCGACGCGGAATGGGCCAGCGCCGAAGCGCGATTGAACTGGATGTTGGCGAGCTGCACGATCACCAGGCCGAAGCACAAGATGAAGATGACACTCAGCCAACGGATCCGCCGGCCCATGTCGTGGTCCTTTCTGCCCTGTGGCCCGGGAGCTCACCGGTGTCGCACCGCGTCGGCACCTTGACCAGGGGAATACCCGTGGGGGGAGGCAACGATGCTTGCACGAGACCTCGGCCGAGCGCGGTCACCCCGGGATCAGGCCGATGACGCCATCGCGAGGTGCCAAGAGCGCGCGCGGCGCGAGCCCCCGAGCAGGGCTTTCGCCCGAAGACGGGCGCAGGTCGGCGCCCGGCAGGTCCTGGACGGCGCGCAAGCGACGGTGCTCGCCCGGTGCGGTCTCCCTCTAGTCGAAGACGATGACCGAGCGGGCCACCTCGCCGCCCCGCATCGCCTTGAACCCCTCGTTCACCTGCTCGAGCGAGATCCGGGCCGAGATGAGGTTGTCGAGATCGAGGCGTCCCTGAAGATAGAGGTCGACGAGCCTCGGCATGTCCACGCGGAACCGGTTCGACCCCATGAGCGACCCCTGCAGCTTGCGCTCGGCGATGAGCGAGAGGCCCGGGACCTCGACCTTGGCCCCGATCGGCAGAAGCCCGACGACCGTGGCCGTCCCGCCCGATCGCAGCATCCCGAAGGCCTGCTCGGCAGTGGCCTTGAGGCCGATCGCCTCGAAGGCATGGTGGACGCCCCCGCCGGTCATCTCGGTCACGGCCGCCACCGCATCCACGGCCGAGGCGTCGACGGTGTCGGTTGCGCCGAACTGCTTGGCGAGCTCGAGCTTCATCGGGACCCGGTCGACTGCGATGATCCGCCCGGCGCCCACCATCCGCGCGCCCTGGATGCAGTTGAGCCCGATGCCGCCGCAGCCGATCACGGCGACCGTCTCGCCGGCCTGGACCGCTGCGGTGTGGATCACGGCGCCCACTCCCGTCATGACCCCACAGCCGATGAGCGCGGCGCGATCGAGCGGGATGTCATCGACGATCTTCACCAGCGCATGCTCGTGCACGAGCATGTACTCGGCGAAGCTCGACAGCTGGTACCACTGATTGATCGGCGTCCCGTCAGGGAAGCGAAGGCGTGAGGGTTCCTCTGGCCCCCGCCGCATCTCGGTCGACTGGCACCGGTTCGGAAATCCGCTCAGGCAGTGCTCGCAGTGCCCGCAGAAGACCGACAGGCAGCTGATCACGTGGTCCCCCGGCTGCAGATCGTGGACCTGATCGCCCACCGCCTCGACCACGCCGGCAGCCTCGTGGCCGAGCAGGGCGGGCAGGCGGCCGGGGATCGTCCCGTCGATCGTGTGCAGGTCGCTGTGGCACAGGCCGGCCGCCGCCGTGCGGACCAGCACCTCCCTCGGGCCCGGGGCGTCGACGACGACCTCGGTGATCTCAAGCTCGCCGGGACTGGTGTGGAGAATTGCGCCGCGCATGGCCACTGTCTAGGCCCCCTCGGGCCGGCGCGCCAGCGACCCCTTGTAGCATGACCCGGATGCTGAGCCCAGAAGAGCTGCGTGCGCGCGTCGGCGAGTTCGGATGGTTCCACAAGATCGACCTTGGCCAGGGGGTCATCACCCCGGGCCAGTCGACGGGCCCCTATCTCGGCCCGGACCTCATGCCAGACATGTCGGGTAAGTCGGTCCTCGACATCGGGGCGTGGGACGGGTACTACTCCTTTCAGGCCGAGCGGCTCGGCGCCTCGCGCGTCGTCGCCCTCGATCACTACGTCTGGGGCGTGGACCTGGCCGCTCGCCAGGCCTACTGGAACGAGTGCGCGGCGAGGGGCGAACTCCCCGATCACAACCGGGACTCGACCGACTTCTGGCGCCCCGAGTTGCCCGGGAAGCGGCCGTTCGAATTCGCGAAGGAGGTTCTCGGTTCCAGGGTCGAGCCCATGGTCACCGACTTCGCGACGGCGGATCTCGGCGGCGTCGGCCACTTCGATGTCGTGCTCTACCTCGGCGTGCTCTATCACATGAAAGAGCCGCTCACCTGCCTCGAGCGACTGCGATCGGTGACCGACGAGGTGGCGGTCATCGAGACCCAGGCGGTCGCCATCGACGGCCTCGAGTCGCAGAACCTCATGCAGTTCTTCGGGGGGGAGTTCATCGGTGACTACGGGAACTGGTATGTCCCGACCATGGATGGGCTCCGCCAACTGGCCCTGGCGGCGGGCTTCGCGAGGGTCGTGCCCGTCGTCACGCCGCCGGTGGCACCCCGACCGACGCTCACCACCAACCTCCGACGGGTGCTCGGCCGGCAGCCGGCCAGCGGACCGACGACGCACCCCGCATTCACCTATTACCGCGCCGTCGTCCACGCCTTCGTCTAAGCGCGCGGTCACACCCGCGCGGCAGGCTCCTCGACGACCTGATCAGGAGCCGTCCATGACCGCCCGACTCGGTTCTGCCGCGCTCGATTGCGACGACCCCCACGCCGCCTTCGACGAGTGAGCCCGTCGCCCACGAATCGATGCTGAAGGTGGCCGGCTCCGCGCTGCTCTCCCGCCGCGAGGCGTGCTGGCTCGCCATCGCGGCCCAGGGCTTGGACGCACCCATCGGGCCCGAGTCGCGAGCAGCGGGCGTGGGCCGCCTCGGCGGCCTCCTCGACCGATTGGGCACGATCCAGCTCGACGCCGTCAACGTGTTGGAGCGGACCCAGTATCTCGTCCCCTTCAGCCGGCTCGGCGCCTATCACCGCCCACTGCTCGGCCGCCTGAGCGGGCCCGGCGGGAGATGGTTCGAGTACTGGGGCCACGCCGCGTCGCTGCTGCCCGTCGAGCTGTACCCCCTGTTCGGGCCGCGCATGGCAGGGTCCTCGCGCGACCTCGTCCGACGCCCCCTCGCCGAGGAGCGCCGCCGCCGATGGCGGTCCGAGCACGCGTCGTACCTCGAGGCGGTGCTCGCCGAGGTCGCCGAGCGCGGGCCGCTCGCCGCCTCGCAGCTGTCGGACCCGAGGCGTCGGGCGGGCGAGTGGTGGGATCGCAGGAGCGATGGCCGTCGGGCACTCGAGTCGCTCTTCACCGACGGCGTCCTCGCGGCGTGGCGGACCGAGCGCTTCGAGCGGGTCTACGACCTCACCGAGCGGGTGATCCCCGACGAGGTGCTGGCGCGTCCGGTGCCCGAGCCAGAGGAGGCCGACCGGGAGCTGCTCGCCGTCGCGGCACGCTGCCTCGGCGTGGCCACGGTCGCCGACCTCGCCGACTACTTCTGGCTGAGCCCGCCGCTCGCCCGGCTGCGGGTGGCCGAGCTCGTGGAGGAGGGGAGGCTCACGCCGGTCGGGGTCGAGGGCTGGCGGCACCCGGCCTACGTGGCCCGGGCGGCCCACCCGCGGCCTCCGCGACGGAGCCACGCCACGCTGCTCTCGCCCTTCGACTCGTTGATCTGGTCCCGAGAGCGCACCGAGCGGCTCTTCGGCTTCCGATATCGCATCGAGATCTACGTTCCCGAGGCCGAACGCAGCTTCGGCTACTACGTGTTGCCGCTCCTGCTCGGCGACGAGCTGGTCGCTCGCTTCGATCTGAAGGCGGATCGAAAAGCGCGCGCGCTGCGGGTTGCCGCCGCGCACCGGGAGCCCGGGGCCGAGGCCGCCTCGGTCGCGCCGGCGGCCGCCGTCGAGCTTCTTCGCCTCGCCCGGTGGCTCGACCTCGACGCGGTCGAGGTGGCGGCGATGGGCGATCTTGCAAGGACCCTGCGCAGCGCGCTCGGCGCTCGTTGAGCAGCGCTCAGCCCGGGTGGGCCCAGAGCCACGCCGCCAGCCCGAGGCCGGCACCAGCGACGAGCACCCGCAGGAGGGCGCCAGGGACGACCCGGGTGATCGCCGGGCCGACCACGCTGCCGGCCGTGAGCCCGACCAGGAGCGGCCACGCAGCCGCCCAATGCACCGGTCCGAAGCACGCGAAGGCGATGCACGCGAGGAGGTCGGCAAACCCGAGCAGGACGTTCTTGAGCGCGTTGGCGCGGGGTAGGTCGTCCTCGACGGTGAGGAGGAGGAGGGCGAGCACCATGATCCCCGAGCCCGCGCCGAAGTAGCCGCTGTAGAGCGAGATCGCGAGCAAGCCGAGCGGCAACGCGAAGCGGATCGCCCGCTCCGAGGTCGTCTCCTTCCAGCGCGCCACCCAGGGCTGGACGAGGAGCCCGAGCGCCGCGACGCACAGCAGGTAGGGAACGACCCGGGCAAAGAGCTGGTTGGGGGTCGAGAGCAAGAGGGCGACGCCGGCCGCCGTTCCCACGGCGACGATCGGCGCCCAGCGGCGGAGCCGGGGGAGCTGGCCCCGCAGTTCGGGGCGCGACCCGATGGATGCCCCGGGGAGGATCCCGAGGGTGGCGAAGGTGTTGGTGACGTGGGCGGCGAGCGGCCGGATGCCGACCGCGAGCAGGGCGGGGTACGAGACGAGCGACGTGATCCCGCCGGCCGAGCCGATCATGCCGGCCACGACGCCCACGAGGGCCAAGAGGACGGCTTCGGCGGGCCAGGGCACGCTCGGACGTTAGAACGCCGTGTCCGGGAGGCCGCGGCCGATCAGCGGGCTCCGGGTACCGTGAGTCCTGTGGAGACCGAGGACTGCGGCAACCCATCCGGGCCCCCCGCCGATCCCGAGGAGTGGACCGACGAGGAGTGGATCGAGTGGCTGAAGGCCACCGATCCCGAGGAGCCCGAGGCCGAGCGGCCGCCGGTGACGACCGGCGGCCGGATCGTCCACAGCTCGGCCGGGATGGTGCTCGGCGAGGCCATGCTGGCCGTCGGACGGGTGATTTTCGGCCGGCACGACGACGAGATCGTCATCGTGGCCGAGGGCAAGTCCGAACCGGAAGAGGACCAGCCATTCACCGTGCACCTCGACCCGGAGCATCCGGAGCGGTCGACGGCGGTGTTCAAGGGGGAGCGCCCCGAGGGCTGAGGTCGGTGGCGGGCCCACGAGCCCCGGTGCCCCCGGGCATCGAACCCGACCCCGCAACGAAACGAGGCGTCAGGGTCGATAAGGGACCAGTGGTGGCCCGAGCTGGCTGGCGAGCACTCGCTGGGCGTCGCGGACGAACTCGACGACCAGCTGGCGTGTCTCGGCCGGGTCGATGATGTCTTGGCCGGTCGCCTCGGCCGTGCGGAACGGCGAGGCGATGGCCTCGAGCCTCGCCTCGATCTCCTTGCGGGTGGCCTCGGGGTCCTCGGACTCCTCGATCACCCGGCGGTAGGCGGCCGACGCGCCCCCGCTGATGTGCATCGATCCCCACCGGGCCGATGGCCAGGCGTAACGCCGGAACATGCCCATGGGCCGGTGGTGGCACTGGCCGGCCACGCCGTAGAGACGCCCGATCACGACGGTGAGCCACGGCATGCGGCTCATGCACGTCGCCCACACGAGGCGCGCGCCGGCCCGCTCGATCCCTGAGGCCTCCGCGTCGGGCCCGACCAGGAACCCCGGCTCGTCGGCGAGGGAGATCAGGGGTAGGTGGAACTGGTCGCAGAGCTGGATGAGCCGGATGACCTTCTCGCCAACGGCCACGTCGGTGGCGCCACCGAGGCGGTTCGGGTTGTTGGCCATGACGCCGACCGGGAAGCCCTCGATGCGGGCGAGACCCGTGACCCGCGAGGTCCCGTAGCCCGGTGCGATCTCGAACAGCGAGTCCTCGTCGAGGACGCCCGCCAGGAGCCGGTGCACATCGAAGGGGAGCCTGCGGTTCTCGGGCACCACGTCGCGCAGTGCTTCTGGGGAAAGCACTGGCTCGGCGTCCCCTGCGTCGTCGCGCGGCGCCATCTCCTCGACGCTGGCGGGGAGATAGGAGAGAAAGGCGCGCACCTGCGCGATGGCGTCCTCCTCGCTCGACGCGGCGTTGTCCACGACGCCGCTGCCTTCGGTGTGGACGTCGGCCCCGCCCAGGTCTTCCTTCGCGATCTCGAGCCCGAAGGCCGCCTTCACGACCGGGGGGCCGCCGGGGAAGAGCTGCGCCGTGTCGCGCACCATCACGTTGAAATGCGACAGGCAGGCGTCGACCGCCGGCAGGCCAGCGACCGAGCCCATCACCGCCGAGACGACCGGAACGTGCGAGAGCAGCCGCACCTCGGTCGCCGTCCAGGCGTTTCCGTCAGGCAGGTAGGTGCGCCCGAGGCTCTCGAAGCTCGCCACGCTCCCGCCGCTCGCGTCGAGCAGCCGGACATAGGGCACGTGCCACTCGAGCGCGCGCACCGCCGGACGGGACTCGGACCCGATGCCCGACCCGGCGGAGGTCGCGGCCCCGCCGCGCACCGTGAAGTCGCCGGCGTTGACCACCACGGTGCGCCCCTCGACGCTGCACATGCCGTTCACCTCGCCCTTCGGGGTGAACGTGGCCAGCCGGTCGCCCTCGTAGGTCGCATGGCCGGCCAGGATGCCGAACTCGCGGAAGCTGCCCGGGTCGGCGAGCAGATCGATCCGCTCCCGGGCGGTGCGCTTTCCCTGCTGGTGGTGGCGCTCGATCCGTTCGGGACCGCCCATCGCGAGGGCGGCATCGCGTCTTTGGCGGAGCTCTTCGAGCTCCTTCTCCCAGGCCATCAGCCGGCGTCGGCCGGAGGCGGGGTCACGCCGTCGGCGATCACGCCGTCGGCAATGAGCACTGCGAGGTCTTCGTCGCGGTAACCGAGTTCGGAGAGCACCTCGGTCGTGTGCTCACCGACGCCGGGCACCCGACGTGCGCGTTCGCTCTCGGCGAGACCGAACGCGATCGGGGGGCCCGGGACCGAGACTCGCCGGCCTCCCGGTGTCATGACGGTCGTGAGGGCGCCGCGGGACCAAAGGAGCGGGTTGCGGACCGCTTCGCCCACGCTATGCACAGGGCCACAGGGGACGCCACCGGCGCGGAGGCATTCGACGATCTCGGCCCGGGTGCGTCGTCTCGTCCACTCGGCCACCGCCTCTTCGACGAGGGGGCGACCGTCCTCGAGGATCCAACGCCGGTCCGCTGCGAGAACCCACTCTGGCAACTCGGTCGCCTCGCAGAACGACCTCCACGCGTCGGGGGCGAGCGGTGCGACGTAGACGAGCCCGTCACTCGCCGGGAAGGTGTTGGCGAAGGCGATGGTCACCCGGTTGCCCGCCGGCTCGGGCTCGGCCCCTACGTCGAGGACCTCGCCCACGTGATGCGCGAGCACGCTCGCGTACCCGTCGGGCATTCTCACGTCGAGCATCGTGCCCCGGCCGGTCCTCTGGCGTTCGGTCAGGGCCAAGAGGATGGCGATCACCGCCTGCATGGCGGCGACGTGATCGGCAACAAAGGGCCCGACCATCGTCGGTCCGCTCTGGTTCGTGCCGGTCATCGCCGCCACCCCGCTCATCGACTGGATGATCCCGTCGTAGGCGCCGAAGGAACGGTGCGCGCCCGTCAACCCGAAGCCGGTGATGTGGGCCATGACGATGGCGGGGTTGCGGGCCGACAAGGTGCCATACCCGATCCCGAGCCGCCCGGGGACATCGGCCCCGAAGTTGGTCACGACGACGTCCGTCCTGTCCGCGAGCCGGAGGAACACCTCGCGGCCGGCAGCGGTCTTGAGATCGAGGGCGACGCAGCGCTTGGCGCGGTTGTGGGCGGCGAAGTACAGGCTCTCGCCATCGAGATGGGGGAGCGCAAGCCTGGTCTTGTCCCCGCCCAGGGGCTCGATCCGGATCACGTCCGCGCCATGGTCGGCTAGCACCTGGGCGCATTGGGGGGCGGCGATGGCCAGGCCGAGCTCAAGGACCCGGATGCCGGCGAGTGCGCCTTCCCCCACCTTTTGGATGGTACCTCCGGCTGTCACGGGATCAACGGGGCGCGCCCTGGGTTCGAGGGGCCACCGTCGCGACGGTCCTCTAGCGTCGTCTTCCATGCCAACCCAGGCGCAGAAGGCCCAGGCCTTCCTCTCGGCCCATCACGGATCGGTGCCCCTCGTCATGCCCAACCCGTTCGACGTCGGCTCGGCGCGGCTCTTGGCGTCGCTCGGGTTCAGTGCCCTCGCGACGACGAGCGGGGGATTTGCCGCGACGCTTGGGCGTCTCGACGGGTCAGTCGGCCGGGAGGAGTCGGTGGCCCACGCGGCCGAGATCGCAGCGGCGGTCGAGGTGCCGGTGTCGGCAGACTTCGAGAACTGCTTCGGCGAGGACCCCGCACAGGTGGCGATCACCATCGAGCTCGGGAGAAGGGCCGGCCTCGCCGGGTGCTCGGTGGAGGACGCCAGCGGCGAGCGCGCCGCGCCCATCTTCGACATCGGCCTCGCGAAGGAGCGGGTCGCCGCCGCCGCCGAGGCGGCGCACCGCGGCGAGCTGCATCTCGTCCTCACCGCGAGGGCCGAGAACCACCTGCACGGGGTCGACGACCTCGCCGACACGATCGCCCGCCTCCAGGCCTATCAGGAGGCGGGGGCCGACGTGCTCTATGCGCCCGGGCTGGCGAGCCACGAGGACATCGGCCGGGTCGTCGCGAGCGTGGATCGTCCGCTCAACGTCCTCACGTGGCCGGGCGCGCCCTCGGTCGCCGAGCTGGCCGAGCTCGGGGTGGCCCGGGTGTCGGTCGGCTCGCTCTTCGCGTGGGCCGCCTACAACGGCGTCTTCGAGGCGGCCCAAGAGCTGCTCGGGCCGGGCAGCTATGGCTTCATCGAGCGGGCCGCAGCCGGCGCCGCTGCGGCGAGGTCGGCCTTCGAGGCCCGCTGATTCGGGCGTCGCTCAGGGCACCTTTGCCCTGGGGATGTAGTTGTGCCAGATCTCGTTGGTGGTGCTGAGCGCGCGCGGGTTCGAGGTGTAGGCGTCCACGACGGAGTCCGACGCCCAGGGCGGGAGGTAGGCAGCGGTTCCCGGCGGGGGGAAGATCGTCACGGTCACCGTCCGGTGTGGGCCGATCACGACCGGCCTGCCGTGGGCCGCCGTCCAGAACCCGGTCGGATGCGCGGCGCCGACGTCCACCATGAAGTGCGGGGTGAGGGTGGAGCCGGTGTTGTTGGTGGCGGTGACGGTCACCGCGAACATGTGCTGTTCCAGCGGCCCGATGGCGGCCGAGTCATAGGACAAGGTGAGCGGCGCGCTCGTGAGCGCGAGCGTGGTCAAGACGGCGCTCAGAGCGCCGAGTGCGCCGAACGCGAAGTGCGCAGGTGAGAGGCGACCCCATCGCCGTTCGCCGAGCGCCGCCGGCGCGGGAGCCACCGTCAAGATGGCGACCAGGGCGGCCGGGAAGAAGTCGATCAGGTATCCGGTGAAGCTGCGCGGTGAGAAGAAAAAGGGAATGGGCACCAACAGGAGCCAGATCCGCTTCAGCTGGCGGTACCAGGCGATGTATGCGGCAAGCAGGCCGAGGAGGACCGCCAGGCTCGCGTCCATGAGGAGCGAGAGGTCCGCCCCCCCGGTCAACCCGTGGATGGCGAGCGAGACCAGCCCCTGTCCGTCGGCGACAAGGGGCTGGGTCAACGGCAGCAGCGTCGCGTGCCACCATGCCCCGGCCCCCCAGATGATGAAGGGCAAGTTGACCGCGGCGAAGACGCCGAGGACGATCGCCAGGTACCGGGTCACGACGGGCAGCGGTGAGCGGCCGTCGCGACGGGTCTCGATCCAGATCCCGATCACGAGGAACGGGACCAAGAACCAGGGCGTCTGTTTGATGGAGCAGGCGAGCCCGAGCGCGATCGGCCCGAGCCAACGCGCGGCGCCAGCACCTTTGGGACGCCCGTAGCGGTCCCAGTGCCAAAGCGCCAGGACGACGAAGGGGAGGAACGCCGCGTCGGTGCCGCCGCTCGAGAACACGCCGGTGAAGATGCCGGTCAGGGCGAGGAGGACCGCGATCCAGCGCAAGAACCGCGGCACGAGGAAGAACACCAAGAGGGCAGTGGCGATCCACGCGTAGAGATCCATCCAGTCGACCACCTCGTGATGGAACCCGAGGGCGTAGGCCGGCGCATAGAAGAGGAAGGAGCCGGCCGGATACGACACGCTGTCGACGTGGCCGCCGCTCAGCGTGTAGGTCCAGAAGTACGCCGCGGTGTGCAGGTACTGGCCGGCCGCGGCGAGCGAGGACGCATAGGGATTGTGCCCGTTCACGAACACCTTCGTCGCCACGTGATCGAGCGCCGCCGCATCGGTCGTGTAGTAGAGGCGCGTGTGGAGGGTGATGATCTGCGGGGTGATCGCGACGACGAGGGCACTCGCCACACCCAGGCCCTGGTGGATCCAGGAACGGGGGCTCGGGCCGCACCAGCAGAGGGCGAACCCCCCGAGCGCGATCGCCACCATGGCCGGGGCAAGCACGTTGATGACCGGCCAGGAGGTCCACGACGCCCAGAGGTTGACCGCGCCGACCAGGACGCCAAGCCACACGAGGCTCCACACGGCCCGCTCGAGCAGGGAGAGCCGCTCGCTCGGGAGCGACTCGGCACGGCCGTCGAGGACCTCGTGATCGGAGGCCGCCGAGGGCGCCGGACCCGGCGCGAGGCCGAGTCGCTGGCGGACGAGGGCAAGAGGGTTGGGCACGCTCATGGCTCGGGACCGGACGCCTGGGCGCCCGAGAGCCAAAGTCTTTCATCGAACCGCCCCCGGGACCGATCAGGATCGACGGGAAGGTCCAGGTAGGCTCCCGGTTTCACTGGCCATGCCTCACGAACGGCGCCACGGCCCATGCCGCCCGACTCCTTGCCACCTGGGACTTTGACCGACCGCCGCAGTCCGCTCGAGACACGAGGTACCCACGCGCCCGGGCGCCCGGCGCTCAGACTCGTCGTCTCGACGCTGACCGGCCTCGTTGGTTACCTCGGGATGATCCTGACGGGCACGCAGCTCGGGCCGCTGCCGAACCCACCCTCTGGGAGTTGGTGGTTCTCCCTCCCCGCCGGGCACCTCGGCCTGCTTCGCGTCTTGTTCTATGTCGCCACCGCGCTCGCTCTGGGGGGTTGGATCGGCGTGGGTACGGTCGCGTGGCGCGGCCAGTTGTCGGTGCGCGCCGCGGTCGTCATCCTGGTCGTCTGGTCGGTGCCGCTCTTGGTTGGCCCGCCGATCTTCTCCAAGGACCTCTACAGCTACGTCGGCCAGGGGCTCATCGCGCACCGCGGGTTGAACCCCTACACGAAACCCCCGGCGGTGCTTGGGAACGGTCCGCTGCTCAACTCGATCGCGAGCGTCTGGCGTCACTCGCCCGCACCCTACGGCCCATTCTTCGTCGAGATCGCGCGGGGCATCACGGCGGTGGTGACCGGTTCGATCGTGAGCCAAGTGCTCGCCATGCGTGCCCTCGAGATCGCCGGGATGGCCCTCATCGTGATCTTCCTCCCGCGTCTCGCCGAGCGACTCGGGGCCGATCGCGGGATCGCGCTGTGGCTGGGCGCGCTCAGCCCGCTCGTCCTGTTGAGCTTCATGGCATCGGGACACAACGACTGCCTCATGATCGGGCTCGTCGTGGCCGGCGTGGCACTGTCTCTCGACGGACGCCGCTCGATCGGTCTCGTCCTGTGCGCGCTCGGCGCGTTGGTCAAGGCACCAGCGGCCGCCGCACTCGTCTTCTTGGCCATCGACGAGCTGCGCGCATCGGGCTGGACGCGACGAACCTGGCGGGTCGTCGCCAAGGTGGTGGCGATCCCCGCGCTCACGGTCCTCGTCGTGACGCTCGCCACGGGGCTCGGCTGGCGCTGGCTCGAGCCCTCGAACCTGAAGATCCCCGCTGAGCTCCACATCGACGCGACCCCGACCGTTTCCATCGGCGTAGCGATCTCCCGGGTCCTCTCGGTGCTGCACCTCCACGTGTCCCAGCCGGGGGCGGTCACCGCCGTGCAGACGGTGGGCGGCGTGCTGGCCGCGATCGGGGGGATTTGGCTCGCGCTGCGGTTCCGCCGGGAGAACCTGGTCCGGGTGCTCGCAGCGCTGCTCGCGCTCGTGGTCCTGGCCGGGCCGACCCTGTGGCCGTGGTATCTGACCTGGGGAATCATCTTGCTTGCGGCGACCCGGTCCCAGCGGTCGAGGATCCTCGCCTTCGCCGCCGCCGCTGGGATGCTCCTGGCCGGGCCGGTGGGAACGCCGCAGCTGAGCGGGTATTGGTTCTGGGCCGTCTCGGCGATCACCGTGACGGGCTGCGCCTGGTTACTCTCCCATGAGCGTTGGCGTGCCGTGCTCTTCGAGGAGCGCCCGGTCAGGACCTGAAGCGATGACGACCACCCACCAACCGAGGTTTGCGACGACCGTGCCCCGTCCGGTGAGCGGGGTCGTCGGGCGCCCGGAGTGGGCCACCGCCTCGCGCGAGGCGGTCGGCCGCCTCGCGGTGCGCATCTGGCGGGCCGGCTGGCGACCCGGGCTCATCTACCTCGTCTCCCGAGTGGTCGTCCTGCTCACGATGAGCATCGTGGCGGGCATCCAGGGGGGCAGCCTCGGTGGGCGCATCGACCGCTGGGACAGCGTCTGGTACCTGCGGGCGACTGCGGGGTATCCGCACCACCTCCCCGTCGCGCACGGCCACGTGCTCGCCAACACGCTCGCGTTCTTTCCGGCCTTGCCACTCCTCATCCGCGGCCTGGCCGCTGCGACGCCGTTGTCCGCGTTCTCGGCCGGGGTGACGATCTCGAGTTTGACGGGGCTGAGCGCGACCATCGGGATCTGGCTCCTCGTGCGCGAATACGCCGGGCAGCGCGCCGCCAACCGGGTGACGTTGCTGTTCGCGCTCTTCCCCGGTTCCTTCGTGTTCTCGATGATCTATTCGGAGGGTCTGGTCATCACCGGCGTCGCCTTCGGGCTCTTCGCCCTGCTTCGCCGCCGCTGGGTGCTGGCCGGCATTGCGGGGTTCGTGGCCTCGGCGGCTGCACCCATCGCGCTCGCGTTCGTGGTCAGCTGCGCCTGGGCGGCCCTCGTGGCGATCCGGCGAGACCGCGACTGGCGCTCGCTCGCCGCGCCCGTGCTCGCCCCGCTCGGGTCCGTCGCCTATCTGGCATGGACCTGGCAGCACATCGGGACCGCGTCGGCGTTCACCCAGACCGAGCGCGGCGGCTGGAACAGCTTCCTCTCGATCGCCTATCCGTTGCGCATCGTGGGCGGCCTCTTGGCGCACCCGGTCACGAGCTTCGCCAACCAGCGGGTCGTGTTCTTCGGCATCATCTTCGTGGTGCTGGCCCTCGTGGTCGCGCTGCGGGATCGCCAGCCTTCGGTGGTGCTCGCCTACGGGGCGACGGCGGCCATCCTCGCGGTCCTGACCGCCCCGGTCGGCCCGCGGCCGCGCATCATCCTCGACGCCTTCCCGCTCATCTTGGCGCTCGGCCTTCGCTATCGGGAGGGCTGGAAGTTCCGGCTCGCCACGATCGTGTCGCTCGGGGCCCTCGTCGGCTTCACCGCCTATCAGATCGGGAGCTGGGCCGTCTTCCCCTGATCGGGTCGGGCGAGCTCGGCCGCCACCCGCTCGACCAGGGCGTCGACGTCGAGCGGTGCGGTCGTGTCCACGACGATGACCGACCCGACGCCCATCGGCTCGTCGAACTCGGCCAGGAACGACGCGTCGAGGGCAGGGAGCACGTGGGCCCGGTGGCGCGCCGGGTCCTTCGCCCGCTCGGCGTAGCGGCGCGCCGCCACCTCCGGTGGGCACCAGCAGTGGACCTCGACGATCCGGGCCCCGAGCGCCCGCAGTCTGGCCTGCTCGTGCGGGCTGTGGGGCCGAAAATTGGCCTCGAGCAGCACGTCTCCGCTCTGGGCGAGGGCCCAGAGAGCCTCCATCGCGGCTCCGCCGATGCGACGCGACCACTCGAGGTCGCCCTCGGGCGGCCCCATGGCGTCCCAGATCGCCTCTTTGATCGCGTCCTTCGCGATCATCGGCAGGCCGAGTCCGGCGGCGAGTCCGGCGGCGAGCGTCGTCTTGCCCGCGCCGGGCGCCCCGGACACGACCACGACGCGGCGGGGCGAACCGATCGGCCCGCTCGGGGGGGCTGGCACCCGCCCCACTCTTGAGGACGCGCCGCCGCTTCGCTACTCGGGCCGGTTACCGGCCGAGTCGGCACGGACGAACCGCCCGTCGTGGGGGAGCGGCACCACGCTGCTCACGTCGCTCTGCAAGGCGTAGGCCACGTCCTCCTCATGACCCTTGGCCCGAAGTTCGCGGGCCGAGCCGCACTCGGCCAGGGCCCCCGCCACCCCGTGTCCGAGGGCCGAGGTCCAGGCGCCCACGGCCGCCTCGGCCTCGGGCGAAAGGGAACCGCCGAGCCCTCTCAGTACCGCCCCCGCGCCCAACAGGTCCTCGACGCAGGGCCGCAGCGAGCCGTCGGGCCAGCGCTCCCCGCAGGCGATGACCGCGACGGGACCCTCGAGGGCGCGCAGGTGCTCGGCGAGGGCGCCGGCGTTGCGGATGCACGAGGCGAAGACGGTTGCGCCCGCCTTGGCGGCGAGCGTCGCGCAGGTCGATCCGTTCGGCGATGGGAGCACCACCGTCGAACCGGGGGGGAGTGCACCGAGGCGCATGGGCGAGAGGCTCGGGCCCGAGGTGTCCGACCCTTCGGCGAGGGTGCCCCCGACGAAGCGGGAGAACTCGCGGGCCGAGTCGTCGTGCCAGCGGTAGGGGTAGACGACCACGCCCCTCCCGACCGCCGCTTCGACGGCCGTCGTGAAGCGGAACACGTCCACGACGACGACCGAGCGTGCGGCGCGCCCGATCTCGGCGGTCGCCGTCGGCCCCCAGCCGAAGCGGAGGTCGAAGCCATCTTGGGAGTGGAAGTCCGTGCCCATCGGCCTAGTGAACCCCACGCGACCGGCCGACTGGCTGATGCTCGAGCTGCCCCGCCGTCCGCGCACACGGGCCCACGCGGCGGGTGGTGACGGCGGCGCCATGTCGCGGCGCCGAGCACCTCGACGCTAGGAGGCTCGTTGCACCTCTCGGGGCCCGTAGGCAGACGACGTCGGGACGAAGCGCGCCGTGGGACGCCGGGTGCGGGCCGCCCGGGTGGGCACCGTGAGATCCGGCGCAGCGAGCGTCTCGCTTCGAAGTGCCTCCATCGAGCGCTCCATCCGCCGCCCGGCGATCGCCCGCCTGGACACCTCGAGCGAGATGAGGACGCCCGCAGTGCCGAAAATCAACGCGAGGACGATGAGCAGGTACATGATGAACTCCCTTCGACCATGAATTACCCGTCCGCTCGGCGCGGCACACATGGTCGGCGTTTGCCCAGTTCGGAGGCCCTCCGCGTGCGTGTCGGCGGTTGTCGGATGGCGCGAGGGTGTCGAGTTGGCTGAGATTGGCCCGTGCCGATCGCCATCGCCCACCGCGGCGACCCGCTCCACGAGCGCGAGAACACGATGGCGGCGTTCCGCGCAGCGGTCCGCGCCGGCGCCGACATGGTCGAGCTCGACCTGCAGCGCTGCCGTGACGGAGAGATCGTGGTCCTCCACGACCCCACCTTGCAGCGGCTCTGGGGCATCGAGCGTTCCGTCGCCGAGCTGGACGCCGCGGCATTGCGGGCGATCGGCGAGCCGGGGCGGGGGATTCCGGCGCTGCGCGAGGTGTTGGAGGAGATCGCGCTGCCCCTGATGATCGACTTCACCTCGTCGGACGTCGTCGAGGGAGCGCTCGGCGTCGTGCGCGACGCCCGGGCGATGGAGCGCGCGCTCTTCGTGACGGGGAACGTGCCAGCCCTGCGGATCCTGCGCGCCCTCGCGCCCGAGGCGCGCGTCGGCCTCACGTGGACGCAGGCCGAGCCCCCTTCCGCCCGGCTGCTCGAGGAATTGGACGCCGAGTATTGGAATCCGGCCTTCTTCCTCGTGACGCCGGATTGGGTGGAGGAGATGCACGGGCGCGGCCGGCGGGTGTCCACCTGGACGGTTGACGAACCACAAGACATGGGTCGCATGGTGGCGGCGGGCGTGGACGCCATCGTGTCGAACCGCATCGTCGAGCTCCGTCGCCTGGTCTCGGCGGCCCCCTGAGCGCGTGCGCCGGCCGGCGCACCCGCGCGCCGTGCGGGCGGTGGTCGTGCTCCGCGCGGGTCGAATCGCGCGGTCATCGCTCGTGGTCACCCCTGGCGGCCAAGGGCGACCTTGACGCGACCGACGCAAGATGGAAACCTCTTTATCACAATGCTAAAGACGCCCCGCGTGGCGGGGCGCACCAACTCCTCGGGGGGGCAGATGCGCAGCAGCACGCGAAGCAAATCGGCACGATGGGGCGCCCTTGGGCGCTTCGCGCTGATGATCAGCCTCGCACTGGCACTGGTCGGCGTGGTCGGCGGCTCGCCCGCGTGGGCGAAGGCGAAGGCCAAGACGAAGACCAAGGCCGCCCCGATCCCGATGAACCTCGAGATCTACCAGGGCTCCTACTACACCTGGCTCGCCTACCTGGCCCAGGCCAAGGGGTTCTTCGCGAAGAACGGCATCGCAGCCACCATCATCCCCATCACCGGAGGCGGGCCGGTGGCCTTCGCCGCCCTCGCCAATGGCAGTGCGGACGTCGCCATGGGTGACCTGACGCTCGCCGGGCCCCTGCTCGAGCGGGGCCAGCCGCTGACCGCCATCTCCGGGGCGGTCGCCGCGGCGTGGGAGCTCGTCGCCCCCAAGACCTCGACGGTGCCCACCGCCTACCCAGCAGGCATCAAGGCGCTGGCGGGTCAGCCCGTCGGCGTGGTGAGCCTCGGCTCCTCGTCGTACGACTACCTCCAGCTGCTCGTGAAGTCGGCTGGCCTGGGCGCCAACGGCGTGGCCTACACGGCCCTCGGTGGGCTGGTCGCCAACTTCGTGAGCGCCCTCGGGGCGAACCGGGTCGCAGCGGCCATGGTGGCGCCGGACGCCGCGTACTACCTGATCCATGACCTCGGCGACAAGCTGGTCTACAACCTGAACGACCCGGCCGCCTTGAAGAAGGTCGGCGGCGTGCTCGCCACCACGGCCGGCAAGTCCGACGGGCTCATGTGGGCGCGTACTCCCTGGCTGACGGCGCACCCGAAGGCGGCGAAGGACTTCCAGCTCGCCATGGAGGAGACTGACGTCTGGATGCACAACCCGAAGAACCTGAACCAGGTCATCTCGGTGCTCGGCTCCGAGCACGACCTCGCACCCTTCGAACAGGGCCCGGGGGCGAAGAAGTTCTTCGCCTACGCGCTCCCCGACATCATCTCGTACGCTCCGGCCGGTTCCGCCAATGCCTTCATGAACTTCTGGGTGAAGGCGGGAATCCTGGCCAAGCCCATCCCGCCCAAGAAGTGGTTCTCCTCGACGATTCCCTCGAGCGCCGCTCAGGTGGTTCGGGCGGTCAAGGCGGCAGGGAAGGGCTCGCTAGGCAACAAGGCATGAGCGGAGGAACGATCAACGGCACCGGCCTTGCGCCCGGACAACAGGCGCAAGGCCGGACCGGTGGGGGGGGATCGGTTCCATCTGGCGAGGCTGCGATCTCGGTGCGGGGGCTGTCGCATGCCTTCGCCGCAGCCGCCGGCCAGCCGGGGGACCACCCTCGTGAGCGAACGCAGCCTCCGGATGGGGG